>JBDSLQ010000315.1:0-2757 GCA_039916285.1 Caldimonas sp. | reverse complement strand
ACCGCGGCCACCTGCAGCGCATCGCGGCGCAACGCCATCGGCGTCGGCCCGGCGTGCGCCTCGACGCCGGTGACGGTGCAGTCGTACCAGCGGATCCCGAGCGCGCCGGTGACGATGCCGATCGTCTTGCGGTTGTCCTCGAGCACCGGACCCTGCTCGATGTGCGCTTCGAAATAGCTGCCGATCGGGTGCGCGCCGGGCTCCTCGGTGCCGATGTAGCCGATGCGCTCGAGCTCGTCCTTCACCGTCTTGCCATCGCTGTCCTCTGCGGCGTAGGCATGGTCGAGCGTGAAGGCTTTGGCGAACACGCCCGAGCCCATCATCACCGGCACGAAGCGGGAGCCTTCCTCGTTGGTCCAGAAGGCGACCTCGATCGGCGCCTCGGTCTCGATGCCGTGGTCGTTGAGCGTGCGCACGACCTCGATGCCGGCGAGCACGCCGTAATTGCCGTCGAACTTGCCGCCGGTCGGCTGGGTATCGATGTGACTGCCGGTCATCACCGGCGGCAGGCTGACGTTGCGACCGGCTCGGCGCATGAAGCCGTTGCCGATCCTGTCGATCACGACCGTCATGCCGGCCTCGCGAGCCCAGCGGGTGACGAGGTCACGGCCCTGCCGGTCGAGATCGGTCAGCGCAAGCCGGCAGACGCCGCCCTTCGGCGTCGCCCCGATCTGCGCCAGCTCCATCAAAGAGGCCCAAAGACGATCGCCGTCGATGCGCAGGGCTGCGATCGCCGTCACGCTCTCCGTCTCCATGCTCATCTTGCGTCCCCGAGTCGGCCCTCGAACCAGAAGCGAGCCCGGTTCGCACGCGGCGCGACGAAAATCACGAGCCCGAGAACCACTTCGAGCACCATTTTATGACGCACATCCTGCAGGCCCGGCCGTTGACGGCCCTCGCGTTCGCACGCTACGGCACCGTGGTCGAGGCACCGGCCGGCACGGGGGTGGCGATCAATGCCGGCACGACCGAACGCTTCGAGCTGGTCGCCGACTTGCAGCTCGCGGCCGCGGGCGGGCGGGCGACGCTTGCGCTCTTTCGTTCGCAGGCCCGGCGCTTTCCGCAGCCGCTGCGCGAGCTGGAGCGGCATGCGCTGGGCAGCCAGACTTTCATACCGCTGGGCCAGCACCGATTCGTCCTCGTCGTGGCGCCGGCCGACGGCACGCCGGCAGCCGCAGTGCTCGAGGCCTTCATGACCGACGGCACCCAGGGCGCTGTCCTGGCCCCCGGGACCTGGCATCACTCGCTCCTCGCGGTCGAAGGCGGCGACTTCGCGGTGATCGAGCGCGTTGCCATGAGCGTCGACTGCGATCGTTGCGAACTTGATCGGCCGGTCGCCGTGTCGCTCGCCGACTGACGTCTCAGCTCGACGCCACGGATGCGCCGCCGATGCGCTGCGCCAACCTTACGAGGGCGCGGTCCGATCCGGCCGGGCCGAGCAGCGACAGTCCGAGCGGAGCGCCCTCTCGTTGCCCGAGCGGCATCGAGAGCTGCGGGAACCCGCTCAGGCCGGCGACGCACAGCATCCGGATCGCCTGGTTGCGATAGCTCTCGAGACCGCTCTCGGGTTCGCTGCGCAGCGGTGCGATGTCGGGCATGGTCGGCAGCACCAGCACGCCGTCGTCGCCGAGCAGCGCGCCGAGGTGATCGCGAAACGAGGTTCGGAACCGGCATCCGGCGTCGAACTGCGCGTCGGTGACCGTTCGCGACCAGGCGAAGCGCTCGGCGACGCCCGGACCGAGCGGTGGCGCGTAGCGCTCGATCAGAGGCCCGTCGGTGAGCCACGCTTCGCGGCCCTGGATGTAGCGGTAGTTCCAGTACATCGCGTCGGTCGATTCGAGCGTCACCGTCGTGCCGCGCGCTTCGCCCAAAGTCGCCTCGACGGTGCGCATGGCCGAGCGCAACGCCTCGGCCGCAGCCGGCATCGCCAGTGCCCAGAGGTCTTCGGGCCGCAACAGCCGGATGCGTTCGGGCAACGCCACCGCATCGACGCCGAGCAGCACGTCGGCGACCCGCGCGAAGGTGGCGATGTCGCGCGCGAACCAGCCGCAGGTGTCGAGACTCGGCGCGAGGTCGAGAACGCCCTCGAGGCTGATCCGGCCGTGCGTCGGCCTGAGGCCGTAGAGCCCGCAATGATTGGCAGGTGCGCGCACCGAGCCGCCGGTGTCGCTCCCGAGCGCGAATTCGCACAGGCCGGACGACACCGCCGATGCCGATCCCGAAGACGAGCCGCCGGTGATGCGCTCGCGGGCGGCGCCGTTGATCGGCGCACCGAAATGCGCGTTGTTGCCGTTCATGGAAAACGCCAGCTCGTCGGTCAACGTCTTGCCGACGAAGCGCGCGCCGGCGTCGAGCAGGCGCTGCACCGTGGGCGCGGTGCGGGTCTTGATGCCGGACATCGCCAGCAGCGTCGGGCTGCCGCCTCCGGTCGGGTAGCCGGCGACATCGAAGAGGTCCTTCACGGCGAAGCCGAGACCGGAGAGCGGACCCGTTGCGGCGTGTCCGACCGGCACGTCGGGATAGGGGACGAAGGCGTGGGCGGGGTCGTGCAGGGGCATGGCGGCGGGTCGGGGTGGCAGTGGGTCGTCGGTGTAGGGGAGGTGAGCGTGGAACAGGGCCTCGGCCTGAATTCAGGCGACCAGTATCGGCGCGATCGCTGCGGCGACATCGGTGCGGATGCAGCGAGCGCGATGGTTGGGCGCCAGTTCGACGGCCGGCGGCTGCGCTGCGCGACAGGCAGCGAGGGCGAGCGCGCAG
>JBDSLQ010000314.1:0-7659 GCA_039916285.1 Caldimonas sp. | reverse complement strand
TGCGCTGCCGGGCGCCGCTGACGTGAGCCGCGACGTGACGCTCTGGCAGCCGGCGCACGGCGGCCACGTCGGCTTCGCCGGGGGCCGCTGGCCGGGCCACCTGGGCGCGCTGCCGCAAAGCGTCGCCGGCTGGCTGAGCCAGGCCTTGCCCGAGACCGCGGCCACCGCGGGCAACTGGCCGCCGCGACAAGTGGCATCCTCCGCGCCAGCGCAACGAGGCGACGGTCGAGATGATTCGCGGTCCTGAAGATCTGCTGTGGCTCGTGGCCGCCATCGTGGTGCTGTTCGCGGCCGTGATCGTCTTCGGGCTGAAGGTGCGAGCCCGGAAGATGTCGGCCTTCGCAAGCATGCCCGCGAGCGAAGCCTGGGCGCCTTTCGCGAGCGGCCCCTGGAAATTCGCCGATCTTCTCTACGGTGGGTGGCAGGATCGCTCGATGCTGTGCATCTCGTTGCGGGTCAAGGACTGCCGAGGCCGGGAGGTCGGGCGGATCGACTTTCGAACCGGTGCCGGCGGCATCGCCATCATTTGCGAGGGCCAGCCCTTCCATGCGGTTCGAGACCGCAAGAGGCGCACCCGCTGGGAGTTGTGGCCGTCGCCGGCGGGCGCCGAGGCTCACTGCAGCGTCGAAAGAATCGGGCGCGGAAGGCACCGTTTCGAAGTTCGCGGTGCCGATCCCGTGGACGCCTGCTTCGCGCCGTGGTGGAAGCGACCGAAATCGTGCGTGTACGAGGCCGGCGGCCGACAGATCGGCGCCTGCCAGCGGTTGAGCGACAGCTTCGACAAGGGGGTGTCCCTGGCCGTGCCGAGCCACTGTTTCAAAAGCGGAGAACAGCGATGGACGCGATCGTCGAAGCGGCGTTGAAGAAATGGCCCAACGTGCCGCACTGCTACGCGTGGCTCGCGCTCGACGCGCGCGGCGACTGGTACATGCGCGACGATCGCATTCAGGAGGCCGGGGCGTTTCCGCGCGTCAAGGGCAGCCGCATCGACCACGAGAAGCTGCGCGAGTTCATCGCCCGCAACTACGGCGCCGATGCGAGCGGAGCCTGGTTCTTCCAGAACGGGCCGCAGCGCGTCTACGTCGAGCTCGAAGCGGCGCCCTGGGTCTGGCGCCTGCAGCCGGATCCGAGCTCGAGCGTCGTCGTCACCAGCCACACCGGGCTGCCGGCCGTGCCGGGCGAGACCTTCGTCGACGAGTCGGGGCGGCTCTTCCTCGCCAGCGACCTGGGACTCGGCATCGTCCATACGCTGGACATGAACGCCGGCAGCGATCTCGTCGAGCACGGGGTGTGGAAACCGCAGGAGGCCCGCTTCGACGAGCTCGTCGCGCGCTTCGGCTATCGCCTCAGCCCGGCCGCCGACACCGGCGCGTCGAGACCATGAAAAAGCCGGCGCGACGCCGGCTTCCCCGACGAGAGCAGGCCGCACCTACTTCGACGCGTTGACCATGTAGGTGACGACCGCCTTGACGTCGGCATCGCTCGCACTGGCGCCGCCCTTGGCTGGCATCGCGCCCTTGCCCTTGATGGCGCTTGCGTGCAGCACATCCATGCCCTGGGCGATGCGCGGCGCCCAGGAGGCCTTGTCGCCGAGCCTCGGCGCGCCGGCGATGCCGGGCGTGTGGCAGGTGCCGCAGAACTGCGCATAGAGCGGCGGCGCTGCCGTCGCCGCCGCCGGCGCGGTGATCGCCGCCGCCGCCGCGGTCGTGGCCGCCACCTGGGTGGTCGTCGCCGGCTTGCCGGCGTTCGGGTCGGGCTTCGGAGACCCGCCTGCCGTCGGCATCGCAGCGGCCACCGGCGTGGCGGCCGCGGCGCCGGTCGCTGCGGCGGTGGTGGCAGTCGTTGCGGTTGGCGTTGCCGCCACCGGTGCCGGCGGATCGGGAAACTTGGCACCGGCCTTGTCGGCCATGTAGACGACGGCGCGCGCGATCTCGTAGTCGCTGAAATCGCCGCCGCTTTGCGGCGGCATCTGCCCCTTGCCGGCAAGGGCCGAGTGCAGAAGCGTGTCGTAGCCGGTCTTGATTCGCGCCGCCCAGACCGCGACGTCGCCGAGCTTGGGCGCACCGAGGCTGCCGGCGGCGTGGCACGCGGCGCACTGCCCTGCGAACACCTGCTCACCGCTCTTCAGCGAAGCGACGTCCGAAGCGTCCTTCACCTCGACGACGCCGACCGGCCGGATCCGCTCGGCCACTGCCTTCGGGCTCAGCGCATCGCTGCCGGCCGCCGGCCGCTTGTCGGTGGTGACGAACATGACGAGGAGGACGATGCCGACGATCGGCACCACGAACGCGTAGAGAACGGCGAGGATCAGTTGCTTGGGAGTCTTGATCGGGCCTTCGTGCGGGCCGTCGATGTCATTGGATTCGTGCGCTGCGGTCATCCGGTCCTCGGGGCTGGAGTTGCGCGAAGAAGGCAGCACGCGCCACCCGAAGAAATCGATTCGCGTCGAACCCGAAATTATAGGGGCGCCACCCGGGCCGGGCGGGTGGCGCGAAGCCCCGCTGGTAGACTGGAAAGCCGCTGCGCCCGTAGCTCAATGGATAGAGTACTGCCCTCCGAAGGCAGGGGTTGCAGGTTCGATACCTGCCGGGCGCACCACTCGATCCGACAACGCAGCGCGGCGCGCTGCACCCGTCACGGACAGCTCGGATAGTTCGCCTGGAAGGCCGCGCGCGTCGCCGGTGCGGTGTAGTCCTCGGCGCTCGGCGTGTTGTTGGTGAAGGCGCATCCGTATTTCGGGTCGGCGATCGCCGCCGGGGTCAGCACGTCGTCGCCCGCCGGCTTGGGCCCGCCGGCCTCCCACTGGATCATCGCGTCGAACGCGGCGGTGCCCTCCGCAGCCGTGAACGCGCAATGGCCGACGTCGCGGATGGCGCGCTGAACGACCCACTTGTCGGTGCCCTTGGCAACGGTGCGCTGGCGATAGACCTGCTCCATCTTGAAAGGCACGAAGAGGTCGCCGAGGGTGTGGATGGTCACCACCGGAACGTTGATGTCACCGCTGCTCAGCGGGATCCAGCGCAGGCCGTCGCTGCGCAACCGATTGGCATCGACGGTCGGAGTGATCTTGAAGGCGCTGTTGTTGAACGAAGTATCCAGTGCGGTCGTCGCGCTCGAAGATGCGTCGACCTTGTAGAAAAGCGCCGTGGTGTCGAGGATGTTCTTGGTGAGAATGCCGCTGATCGTTCCGTCGCCACCCAGCGAGGCGAACAGGTTGCCCTGGTTGCTGGAGTTCGCGAACCCCTCGTTGAAGAACGGCCGGGGCCCGCCGCTCAGGTAGGCCATGATGTTCTTCAGCTTGTCGCCCTGCGAATTGGTGACGCCGACGACGGCCGAGCTGGTCGGAAAGGTCGTCCACAACGCGGAGCGGATGACCGGAGCAAGGGTGGCGAAGTCGGTGGTCGGAAAACTGGTGATCGGGAATCCCGCGAGCTGCTGCATCGTCACCTGGTAGCCGGCGAAATAGTTGAACAGCTCGGTGTCGCCCAGAACGCCGCACATCGGCACGGCACCCGAATACTTCACCTTGTTGTTGGCGTAGGTCGCGGCTTCGGCCTCGATCGCTGCGGCGGTGATGTGCCCGCCCATCGAGATGCCGCTGATGAAGTACTTCGTCGGCGTGGCCAGCGGCCGCCCCTTGGCGGCAGCGATGGCATTGAAGTTCAGCGCCAGCGCGTTGGTGTCCTCGACCCCGGCGCGAACGTCGTAATAGTTCTTCGAGTAGCTCGACGACGCCCAGGCATAGCCGTTGTCCAGCAGGTAACGCCGCATGATGGGAATGCTGCTGGTCGGCAGGTTGGCGCCCGTTCCGGCATAGCCGTGCGCCCACATGACGAGCTTGCCGTTCCATGTCGCCGGCACTTCGATCTGATAGCCGGCACCGTTCAGCACACCCGCCCAGCGATCGGTCACGACGGCGCTGCCGCCGAGCGCAGCGAACGTGGTCGCGGTGGGCGGCACGAACGTGCGCGAATCCTGAGGCCGTGTTTCCTCCGGGACGGGGCCGGGGTCATCGCTCCCGCCGCAGGCTGAGATCACCAGACAACTGAAGGCAGCGGCGAAGGCGGGAACGTAGCGCGGGAAGTTCAAGACAAGTCTCCTGGGTGCCCGCCGACTAGAGTCGCCAGGCGTAAAAGATGAGGGGGGTTGGGCGCCGTCGCGACGCGCAAGCCAGCTTAAAGGGCCTTAGGCGAAACGCCATCGGTGCATATCGCTAGTGCCCGAGCACGCCGATTGCCACCTGACGACCTTCACTTTTCTTGACGTGCTTCGCGCGCGACCGAGCGCGGCACCTCGATCGGCATGTCGAGCAGCAACTGCGCCATTCCCTTGCCGAGCGGATCGAGGCGGCGCGACGACGGCCCGCCGCCGTCGAGCGCTTCGTGGAGGACGAAGTTGATGGCGTGGATTCCCGGCAGATGAAAGCGCTCGACTTCGCCGAGGACGAGGTGGCCGAGCCAGCCCTTGACGCGCATCGGCGTGAGGTACTGCCAGAGCAGCGGCAGCCACTCGGCGCGACGCGCAACGACGCCGATGTTTGACAGGTCGCCCTTGTCGCCGCTGCGCGCCCAGGCGAATCGGATCAGCGGCAGCGACTCGACGGCTTCGAGATCGCTGACGGCATTGGCAGCGAACGAGAGCGTCGTCGTCGGCGCCGGTCGCGGCACGCTGCCGCCGGCGCGCGCGACCTCGACCGTCTCGCGCCGCTCGCCGATCGCGAACGAGACGGGCGCTGCGCCCTTGTCGAGCATGAACGAGAACGGCTGGACCAGCGGCGAGACCGCCGGTCGACCTTTGCTCGGGCCGGTCGTTCCCGGCGACCACGAGGTTCCCGCCGGCGCGATCTCGCGCGCGAACAGCTCGAGGGCGCGTCGGTCGGCATGGTCGGCGACGACGCGCAGCATGACCTCGCGGCTGCCGCGCGTGCGCGCCTGCGGCCCGTACGAGCTCTCGGCGCCGATCACCTCGACGTGCGTCGCCGCGAAGTCGGCAAGGCCCGCCTCGCGCAGCAGGCGGCTGCTCCGCTCGAGGATCGCCGCGCCGGTGCGCTCGGCCTTCTTGACCGCGTCGATGCCGACGATGACCAGCGTGCCGGCGGCGCGAAAGCCCTGCAGCGAGGTCGCCGAGACCTTGTAGGTGTCGGTCGGCGCCACGCCGCGCGCGCCGGCGACGCGAACGCGGCCCGCGCCGTCCTGCTCGATCGTCACGTGGCGGAAATCGCAGATCACGTCGGGCAGCACGTAGGCGCCGGGATCGCCGATCTCGTAGAGCAGCTGCTCGGCGACCGCGCCGCGCGCGATCAGGCCGCCGGTGCCGGCGGGCTTGGTGATGCGAAACGTGCCGTCGGCGCGGCACTCCGCGATCGGATAGCCGATGTTGGCCCAGTCGGGCACCGCTTCCCAGTCGGTGAAGAGGCCGCCGGTCGCCTGGCAGCCGCATTCGATGATGTGGCCGGCGAGGCTGCCCGCGGCGAGCAGGTCGTAGTCGCGCGCGCCCCAGCCGAACTCGTGCATCAGCGGGCCGAGCGCGAGCGCGCTGTCGACAACGCGGCCGGTGACGACGATGTCGGCGCCGGCGGCGAGCGCGCGCGCGATCGGCAGCGCGCCGAGGTAGGCGTTGGCGCTCAGCACGCGCTCGGGCAGCGCCTCGCCGCTGAACATGTCGCGCGTTCCTGCGCCGGCGAGCGCAGGCACCTGGGCGCTGACATCGTCGCCTCCGACGACCGCGACCTTCAGAGGCAGGCCGGCCGCGGCGATCACCGCCTCGAGCGCGGCGACGCAGGCGCGCGGGTGGATGCCGCCGGCATTGCTCACGACCCGGATCCCGCGCGCCGCGATCTCGGCGAGGACCGGCTTCAGGGCGACGTCGACGAAGTCGGTCGCGTAGCCGAGCTCGGGGCGCTTCAATCGTGCCGCCGCGAGGAGGGCCATCGTCGTTTCGGCGAGGTAGTCGAAGACCAGGTAGTCGACCGCGCCCGAGGCGACCAGCTGAGGCGCGGCAACGCGGCTGTCGCCCCAGAACCCCGACGCGCCGCCGATGCGCACGATCTTCTCGGCCGTCATCGTTGATCTCCCGTTGCCCTGGCCCGAGATTAGCAACCCCCGGCCCGATCGGCACGGCGACGCACCGCTAAACTGAGGCGAAGCTCCGGATCGCGCACTTGGATTTCCTCGACCCCTCGGCCCTCCCCGATCGCTTCGCATCGGTCGAGGCCCTCGACGAGTTCCTGACCCGGCCGACGCGCGCCCTGGTCGACGAGCTCGCCGCCGTCGACGGCGACCTCCTGATCCTCGGCGTCGCCGGCAAGATGGGGCCGACGCTGGCGCGCCTGGCCAAGCGAGCCTCGCCGTCGCGGCGCGTCATCGGCGTCGCCCGTTTCAGCGACCGCGCGGTGCGCGACCAGCTCGCCGGGCACGGCGTCGAGACGATCGCCTGCGACCTGCTCGACCGCGCCGCGATCGCCGCGCTGCCCGACGCGCCGAACGTGATCTTCGCCGCCGGCCACAAGTTCGGCGCCAGCGGCGCGCCGTCGCTCACCTGGGCAATGAACGCGCACGTGCCGGCGCTCGTCGCCGAGCGCTATCGCTCGGCGCGCATCGTCGCCTTCTCGACCGGCAACGTCTACGGCCTGGTCCCGGTCGGCCACGCGGGCGCCAACGAGTCCACGCCGCCGGCGCCGCTCGGCGAGTACGCGCAGTCGTGCCTCGGCCGCGAGCGCATGTTCGAGTTCTTCTCGGCCAAGCACGGCACGCCGGGCCGGATCGTGCGCCTCAACTACGCGATCGACATGCGCTACGGCGTCGTCTTCGACGTCGCCTCGAAAGTGCAACGCGGCGAGCCGGTCGACGCGACGATGGGGCACGTCAACGTCATCTGGCAGGGCGACGCCAACGCGCAGGTGCTGCGCTGCCTCGCCCGCACGACGACGCCGACGACGCCGATCAATGTCACCGGCCCGGAGACGATCTCGATCCGCTGGCTCGCGCACCAGCTCGCCGCGCGCCTGGGCACCGAGGCCAAGGTCGTCGGCCAGGAAGCGCCGACGGCGCTGCTCTCCGACACGAGCGCGGCGGCGGCGCTGTTCGGCTACCCGCTCGTGCCGCTCGGCCGCATGCTCGACTGGGTCGCCGACTGGGTTCGCGCCGGCGGCGCGAGCTTCGGCAAGCCGACCAAGTTCGAGGTCCGCGATGGCGAGTTCTGAGGTGCTGGCAATCGAGCGGCTCGACCTCGGCGACGTCGCCGGCGGGCTCGCCCTCTCCGATGCCGCGGGGTGGAATCAGAACGCCGACGACTGGTCGTTCTTCATCGACGCGGGCGTGGCCTTCGGCGTTCGCGACGAGGCGGGAGTGCTCATCGCGACCGCCGCGGCGCTGCCCTACGACAGCGCGACCGGCTGGGTCTCGATGGTTCTCGTCGACGCCCGCCATCGCCATCGCGGCTTCGCCAGCCAGCTCGTCGACGCGTGCGTCGCGTCCTTGCGCGAGAGCGGGCGCACGCCGGTGCTCGACGCGACACCGGCGGGCGCCGCCGTGTACGCGAGGATCGGCTTCGTCGAGGGGTTCGCGTTCGAGCGTTGGCAAGGCGAGGGCGCCGTGGCGGACGGCCGCGTGACGGACGGCCACGTGATGGCCAGCGGCCGGGCGGCCGCCGTTCCGGTCG
>JBDSLQ010000313.1:0-3490 GCA_039916285.1 Caldimonas sp. | reverse complement strand
GAGCGAGACCTGCAGGCGCTGGAACGGCAGCAGCACGCTGCGCAGCTGCGAGAACGGCCGCTTGGCGCCCTTGGCGGCGACCGCGATCCGCCCCTGCTCGCGCGTGAACAAATCGAGGATGAGGCTCGACTCGCTCCAGTCGTAGTGGTGCAGCACGTACGACGCCAGCGCGGCGCCGCGGGCCGGCCGGGTCGCCACGTCAGCGCCGGCGGGGCGCGGCCGCGCGCCGGGCGCTATTCATAGCCGTACGAGCGGAGATGCGCATCGTCGCCGGCCCAGCCGCTTCTCACCTTCACCCAGAGCTCGAGGAAGACGCGCGCGTCCAGCAGGCGCTCGAGCTCCTGGCGAGCCTCGGAGCCGATTCGTTTGAGGCGCTGGCCGCCGGCGCCGATGATCATCCCCTTGTGGGCGTCGCGCTCGACGACGATCGTCGCGGCGATGCGGCGGAGGTTGCCTTCTTCCTCGTACTTGTCGATGACGACGGTGGAGGTGTAGGGCAGCTCGTCGCCGGTGAGTCGGAACAGCTTTTCGCGCACGACCTCTGCGGCGAGGAAACGGTCGCTCCGGTCGGTGAGCGCGTCTGCATCGTAGAGCCAGGGCTGCTCGGGAAGATAAGGCTCGACGATCGTGAGCAGCCGCTCGGCGTCGGCCGTTCTGGTCGCAGTCATCGGCACGAACTCGGCGAAGGTGTGGCGCTCCTGCATCTGCTGGAGCCACGGCGCGAGGTCGGCCCGGCGGGTCACGGTGTCGAGCTTGTTGGCGACCAGCAGCACCGGCTTGGACGGGTCGGCCAGGGCGAGCACGGCGGCGTCGGCCGGTCCGAAACGGCCGGCCTCGACGACCAGCAGGACGACGTCGACATCGGACAGCGTTCCGGTGACGGCGCGGTTCAGCGAGCGGTTGAGGGCCGCGACGTGGCGTGTCTGGAAGCCCGGCGTATCGGCGAACACGAACTGGGTCTGACCGCTCGTGCGGATGCCGGTGATCCGGTGCCGCGTCGTCTGCGCCTTGTCGGATGTGATGCTGATCTTCTGCGCGACCAGCGAATTGAGCAGTGTCGACTTGCCGACATTGGGCCGGCCGACGATCGCGACCAGGCCACATCGCACGGCAGACAACCTATGCGAGGGCGGCCGGCCGGGCGCCGGGCCGCCCCAAGCCCGGCCCCACCCCCGCGGGGGGCAGCGAACGAAGAGAGCGTGGGGGCATCACGATCTAAGCGGGCTTCCCGGCTGGTCGCTGGCACGCAGGGCGTCGAGCATGCGGCGTGCCGCTTCCTGCTCGGCGGCGCGGCGCGACTTGCCCTCGCCGGATTCCTGCAGGCTGAGCGCAGGCACCGCGCATTCGACCTCGAAGGTCTGGGCGTGCGCCTGACCGCGGGTCGCGATGATGCGGTAGCTGGGCACCGCAATGCGCCGCGCCTGCAGCCACTCCTGCAGCTCGGTCTTCGCGTCCTTCGCCCAGCTGGCGACCTCCGTGGTCTCGATCACCTCGCCGAACAGGCTGTGGACGAGGTTGCGCGCCGCCGCCAGGCCGCCGTCGAGGAAGGTCGCGCCGATCAGCGCCTCGAGCGCGTCGGCCAGGATCGAGGCGCGCATCGCGCCGCCGCCGCGCGCCTCGCCCTCGCCGAGGCGAAGCGCCTCGGGCAGGCCGAGCTGGAGCGCCGCGCGGTAAAGGCTGTCTTCGCGGACGAGGTGGGCGCGGACCCGGGTCAGGTCGCCTTCGTCGGAATCGCCAAGGCGGTCGAAGAGAAGGCTCGAGACGACCAGGCTCAGGACGGCGTCGCCGAGAAACTCGAGGCGCTCGTTGTGGTCGGCGCCGTAGCTGCGGTGGGTGAGAGCCCGCTCCATCAGGGCCGGGTCGACGAAACGGTGGCCGATCTTCTGCTGCAGTGCGTCGAGGCTGGAATCCATGCGTGAAAACGGCTCGGTCCGATAGGCGGGCCGCTATCTACTTCGAGCGGCCCTCGAATTTGATGAGAAGGAAAACCGGCTTCACAAGTTCCACTTCCTTGTCGTACGCGAACGAAACGACGACCTTCTCGTTTTCCTTGGTGACCACCAGGTCCTTGCCTGTGATCGAGACGATCGAGTACTCGATGTCCTTCTGCCGCTCGAAGGCGGCGCGGATCTCGGGGACGGTTGCGCCTTCGCTGGCGACCTTGACGACCGCGCGCTTGATCGTGAAGTACTCGTTGAGCGCCGGCAGCACCCGCATGCCGATAAGCGCGAGGAAGCCGATGATGACGGCCCAGAAGAGCAGGCCGAACAGGGTGACGCCGCGCTGGCCGCTGGCTTTGTCGACTTGACCGATCATCCGCCCTCCTCGTCCTTTGCCCGGCGGCCGCCACCGCTAGCGGAACGGCCCGATCCGCTTCAGGTCGCCGAAATTCATCCAGATGAAGAACGCCCGGCCAACGATGTTCGCGTCTGGAACAAACCCCCAGTAGCGCGAGTCGAGCGAGTTGTCGCGGTTGTCGCCCATCATGAAATAGTTGCCCGGCGGCACCTTGCAGGCAACGCCCTCGGCACTGTAGCGGCAGTTCTCGCGGAACGGAAATTGATTGTCCTCGTGGCTTTTCCAAAACTGCGTGGATTGAGGATTAATGAGGATACCGTGCTCGATATCGCCGAGCTTCTCCTTGAACTCGGGGGCGTAACGACGTGCTTCCTCGTCATAGAAGCCGGGCGGCGGCATCGCCCGGGTCGGCACCGGCTGGCCATTGAGGAACAGCTGCTGGTTGCGAAAGACGACCTCGTCGCCCGGAATGCCGACGACGCGCTTGATGTAGTCGGTGCTCGGGTCGCGCGGGAATCGAAAGACCATCACATCGCCGCGCTTCGGGTCGTTGTTGTCGATGATCTTCCTGTTGATCACCGGCAGGCGCACGCCGTAGTGAAACTTGTTGACCAGGATCAGGTCGCCGACGAGGAGCGTCGGCATCATCGATCCAGACGGGATCTTGAATGGCTCGAACAGGAACGAGCGGAGGAGGAAGACGACCAGGATCACCGGGAAAAGGCCCGCCGTCCAGTCGAGCCACCACGGCTGGAGCATGAGCGCCTGGCGGGTCGCGGCGACGTTGTCGTCGACCCGCGTGATGCCCTGGCGCGCGAGCTGCTCGCGTCGGGCCGCGTCCTGCTGCTCGAAGTTGGCGACCGCGGCGAGCCGGCGCGGCGCGAAGTAGAAGCGCTCGGCCAGCCAGTAGGCGAACGTGATGACGGTGAGGACGAAGAGAAGGAGCGAGAAGTTGCCCGACCACCGGTTGAAGTACCAGCCCAGGCCGAAGATGGCCAGGCAGGCATAGAGCACACTGGTCAGCAAACCCATCAATCGTCCACCTGGAGAATGGCCAGGAACGCTTCCTGCGGCACCTCGACGGAGCCGATTTGCTTCATGCGCTTCTTGCCGGCCTTCTGTTTCTCGAGCAGCTTCTTCTTGCGCGTGATGTCGCCGCCGTAGCACTTGGCGATCACGTTCTTGCGCAGCG
>JBDSLQ010000312.1:0-10970 GCA_039916285.1 Caldimonas sp. | reverse complement strand
TAGACGCGTGTCGGCAGCTGCGTCAGGCTGTCGACCATCGGCGTCGCGCTGATCGTCCGTCGCGTCGGCTCGTCATCGCGCGTGCCGGCGCTGTGCAGCGCCTCGAGCAACGCCAGTGTCATGGCGATCAGGGCACCGACCAGCACGGCTTCGGCCCACGCCGGCACCACCACCGGATCGGTCTCGGCCGAGACCATGGCCGCGACCGTGAGCAGGACGGCGCAGAGCAGGGCGTTGGCGATGCGCGTGGCGCGCAGTTTCTTGCTCGGCTTGAACTCGAGGCCCAGGCCGACCAGCAGGGTGGCGAGGATGAAGACGGCGATACCGGGGCCCCAGGCGCCGAAGACGACCGTGGCGCGGAACAGCCCCGGGGTCGCGAACACCGAGTGCGCGTAGGCGACGAGCAGCGTGATCACGGTCAACCCGGCGAACGCCGGCACCGTCTTCCTCGTCGCCGCGACGGCAGTGACGAAGGCGATGCCGGCAAGGGCCCAGGCGAGCGCGCCGGCGAGGAAGGGGATGCCGAGCACGCTGGCGGCGTCGAGCGGCGAGAGGAAGTGGCCCGGCCACCACAGCCCGAAGCCGCCGAGCAGCACCGCGCAAGCCTTGAGACGCAGGGCGGTCGGCCGCATGCGGGCGCGCGACATTGCGAACAGCTCGGCGGCAAGCCAGAGGAGCGCCGCGCTGATCGCGAGGCCGACGACACAGGGCAGCAGGCGGTGGCTTTCCAGGAAATTCATGAAAGAGCTGAGCCCGCTCGTGCAGGTGGCGAGTGACCCCCGGTGGGAGGACCGACTCGTTCATTTCGGTATCGCGCGCGGTACCTTGAGCACCTTTGGCCGGGAATCGGGTCTGGTGTCGCGGCAGACTATCGGCATGCCGGGCAGGTGCCGGTTCCCGAGACCGGGCGCCGTTGAAAATGCACGCTTTGGCGGCGTGTGAGCCGGCCGGCAGCGTGCCGACCAACGGATGGCGACGAAGGCGCAGGTGCGCCCGACGCGCCGCGCCGAGACGCGACCAACCTTCGCCGCTGGCCGCTGGCCGCCGGTCGGCGGCGTCGCCGGGTCAGATCGGCGCGGTGCGCAAGCGAAGCCAGGCGAGCGCGGCGCCGTCGAGGCCGGGCGCCAGGCGATCGCGGACCATCGCGTGGTAGCCGTTGAGCCATGCGACCTCGTCGCTGCGCAGCAGCGCCGCGTCGATGCAACGCGTGTCGATCGGGCAGAGCGTCAGCGTCTCGAACTCGAGGAACTCGTCGAATTCGCTGCCGACCCGCGGCGCCGGTACGTTCAGGACCAGGTTCTCGACCCGCACGCCCCACTTCCCCGGTCGGTACACGCCCGGCTCGATGCTCGTGATCATTCCCGGCTGCATCGCCATCGCCGGCTCGGCGACGACGCGCGAGATCGTCTGCGGCCCCTCGTGCACGTTCAGGAAGTAGCCGACGCCGTGGCCGGTGCCGTGGCCGTAGTCGAGACCGCTCTCCCACAGCGGCGCGCGCGCGATCGCGTCGAGCATCGGCGCGGGCGTGCCGCGCGGGAAGCGCGCCCGGCTGAGCGCCATCGTGCCGCGCAGCACGGTCGTCACGTCGCGCCGCTGCGCCTCGCTGATGCGGCCGATCGGCCACATCCGCGTGATGTCGGTGGTGCCGCCGAGGTATTGCGCGCCCGAGTCGATCAGCAGCAGGCCGTCTCCTTCGATCGTCGCGTGCGCCTGTGGCGTCGCGCGGTAGTGCGGCATCGCGCCGTTGGCGTTGAAGGCGGCAATCGTCGCGAAGCTCGGCCCGACGTAGCCGGGGCGCCGCGCGCGCGCCTCGGCGAGCTTCTCGTCGATCGTCAGCTCGGTGATCGGCGTGCTTCGCTTCGGATCGCCGAGGGCCGCCTCGAATTCCGCGTAGAACTCGCACATCGCGATGCCGTCCTCGACCATCGCCCGGCGCACGTTGGCTGCCTCGGCGTCGCTTTTCCTGCTCTTGGCGAGCGTGCTCGGGTTGATCGCCTCGACGCGGCTCGCTCGACTGCGCTCGACCAGGCCGAGCGTCGTCCGGCGCGGATCGACGAGCAGCCGCGCAGCCGCCGGCAGCGCGGCGATTGCCGCGGCCACGGCGTCATAGGGGGCGACGCGGACGCCGTCCGCGGCCAGCGCCGAGGCGAGCTTCGCGTCGATCTTGTCGGCACCGACGTAGAGCGTCGCGGCGCTCGCATCGAGCATCAAGTGAGCCAGGAAGACCGGGTTGTAGCCGACATCGGCGCCGCGCAGGTTCAACAGCCAGGCGATGTCGTCGACGGTCGAGATCAGGTGGTGCGTCGCACCGATGTCGCGCATCGCGGCGCGAACCTGCTCGAGCTTGCCGGCGCGTGCGTGCGGCGCCTCGCGTCCGGTGTGCTCGTAGACCGGCGCGGCCGGCATCGCCGGCCGATCCGGCCAGGCGGCGGCGACGACGTCGAGATCGCTGCGCAAGACGATCTCGGACCGCGCCAGCGCTTCGCGCAGCTGGCGCGCCGCCGTCAGGCCCATGACCTCGCCGTCGACCGCGACCGTGGATCCGCGCGCGACGTTCGCGCAAAGCCATTCGATGTACTGCGCGCCCAACGGCGTCGGGATGCGCACGAGCTCGATGCCGCTGCCGCCGAGCTGGCTCTCGGCCTGGACCCAGTAGCGGCTGTCGGCGAACAAAGCCGCGCGCTCGGTGGCGACGATCAATGTCGCCATCGAGCCCGTGAATCCCGACGCCCACTGGCGCGCCTGCCAGCGCTCCGGCAGGTACTCGGAGAGGTGCGGATCGCTGGAGGGGACGACGACTGCGGCGCAGCCGGCATCGCGCAACGCCTCCTGGATGCGTTCGATGCGAAGGCGGGCGGGGGAGGTTCGCGTGTCCATGCGATGCCTTTCTTGTTTCGGTCGCAGTTTAGAAGCGCGGCGGCGGTGCCGGCGATGCCGCCGGCTCGGCGACGACCCGCGCGCTGCGTTCGTACGTGAAGTACGCCCAGGCCCAGTCGACCATGACCATCAGCCGGTTGCGGAAGCCGATCAGGAAGTAGATGTGGGCGAACAGCCAGAACAGCCAGGCCGACAGGCCGCTGAAGCGCAGCGTGCCGAAGACGGGGACGGCGAGCTCGACGATCGCCGCCTTGCGGCCGACCGTCGCCAGGTTGCCGTAGTCGCGGTAGCGGAAGGCGAGCGTCGATTCGCCCTTCATGCGGCGCAGGATGTTGACCGCCGCAGCGCGCCCCATCTGCTTGGCGGCCGGGCTGACGCCGGGCACAGGCGTTGATCCCTCGGGACCGTGGCTGAGCGCCGCGGCGAGGTCGCCCACGACGAAGACCTGGGGATGGCCAGGCAGGCTCAGGTCGGGCGCGACGACGACGCGGCCGGAACGGTCTAGAGCGGCGCCGCCTTTGCGTGCCAGCTCGGCGCCGAGCGGCGAGGCGGCGACGCCGGCGGCCCAGATCACCGTGCGTGCCGCGATCCGCTCGCTGCCGCCGCTTTTCGCGCTGTCGTAGCTGACGCCCTCGGCATCGAGTCCCGTCACCTTGGATTCAGTTCGCACATCGACGCCGAGCCGCTCCAGCTGCGCGCGCGCCTGACCGGATTGCTTCGCGACGAAGCTGCCGAGGATTCGCGGCGAGCCCTCGAGCAGGATCACCCGTGTCCGCCTCGGATCGATGCGGCGAAATTCGCGGTGGAGCGTGTGCTGGGCGATCTCGCTCATCGTCCCCGCCATCTCGACACCGGTCGGCCCGCCGCCGATGACGACGAAGGTGAGCCAGGCCTCGCGCTCGGCGTCGACGCTGGCGCGCTCGGCGCTCTCGAACGCGCCGATGACCCGGGCGCGGATGTCGAAGGCGTCGGCGAGCGTCTTCAAGCCCGGCGCGTGGCGCTGCCACTCGTCGTGGCCGAAGTAGCCATGGGTCGCGCCGGCGGCGACGACGAGGTGGTCCCAGGCGAGCGTCTCGCCGCCGTCGAGCGTTGCGGTTTGCGCGGCGACGTCGACCGCCCGCACCTCCGCCTTCAGGATCGTCAGGTTGCCGCGTCGCATCTCGCGCCTGAGCGCGTGGCGAATCGGTGCGCTCACGGCCGGCGCGCTCAGCCCCGCCGTGGCCACCTGGTACAGCAGTGGCTGGAACAGGTGATGGTTGGTGCGGTCGACGAGCGTGATCTCGACCTCGGCCTTCGACAGCGAGCGCACCGCCTCGATGCCGCCGAAGCCGCAGCCGACGACAAGGACACGCGGCAGCGACGCCGTCATGCCGGCCTCGCCAACGCCCCTGCCGGATCGACCAGCCGCTCGGCGACCATGTGAATGTGCGTGCGCAGCGAATAGAGCTCGTCGGTGTAGCTGAGCGGCACGTTGATGTGCTCGACGTGGCGCTCGATCTCGGCGAGCTCGCGAAGAAGCTCGTCGTTCGGGCGCCGGCCGATAGCGTTCTCGACCTCGCGCAGCTCCCGATACCAGCGGAAGATGCGCGAGCGGACGCGAAACGTGTAGAGCGGCGGCAGCATTCGCGAGAGCGGGATCAGCGCGGCGACGATCGTCACCAGTACCGGCCACATGCGGTCGACGAGATTGGCGAGCCCGAACGGCAGGTAGCGCTGCAGCACCGGCGGCCCGCTCGCGTAGAAGCGCTGCGCCTCCTTGGCGAGCGGCCGCTCGGTGTTGCGCGCGTTCGGGAAGTCGCCTTTCTTCTGGAACCAGCCGGCGCCGCCGTGCACTTGCTGCGCCGCCTGCACGAACAGCTGGATCAGCGCCGGATGGGTGCGCTTTCTCGCCACCAGCGTCGCCGTCGGCGCGACCAGGCGAACGTCGGCGGGCGGGATGTCGCGCGCGAGGTCGACGACGCCGCGCGGCAGCGTCACCGGGCTGAGGAACGGGAAGCGGCGCGCGTAGGCCTCGGCCTGGGCGAAATCGAACAGGCGGATGCCCGGCGTCTGGAGCAGCATCTGCACGAGCAGCGACTCGGGCGCGGACGCGAAGACGATCGCGTCGATGGCGCCGCCGAGCAGGCCGACCACCGCCGGAGTCTGTGGCTCGCGGACGAGGCTGATCGTCGCCGGGTCGATGCGGTTGGCCTCGAGCAGCCGGCCCGTCAGGTTGGGAACGCCGCTGCCGGGCGCGCCGATATTGACGCGCCAGCCGGCGAGCTGCGCCAGGCTGGCGAGATCGGGCGCCTTGAGCAGGCGCTCGGCGGAATCGCCGCGATAAAACAGCCAGACCGGTTCGTAGAACAGGCTGCCGAGCGAAACGAGCCCGTCGTCGGCGGCGTCGCTTTCCTCGGTCGGCGCCGCACGCGCCTCGTCGGCGCCGCCTTGCACGAAGGCGATGTCGACGTCGCCGTCCGGCTGGCTCAGCAGGGCGAGGTTCTCGGCCGCGCCGGCGGTCTTCTTCAGCCGCACCTCGATCCCGTTTTCCTTCAGGATCTCGACGTATCGCTTGGCGAACTCCGCGTAGGCGCCCTGGTCCTGGCCGGTCGCCAGGACGACCTGGCGCGGCGGCGTCGGGTCGAGCAGCCAGTAGGCGAGCGCGAGCAGGCCGACCGCAAGAAAGAGGAAGGGCAGCGCCGTCGCGACGACGTCGCGGAACGAGAGCAGGGTGACGCGGATCTGGTCGCGCATGGCGCCGATTGTCCCTGCTGCTCGGCGTCGGCACGGGAATGGCATCAGCGAAAGCCGAAGGCATCGCGCCGCTCGTCCAGCGCGCCGACGAGAAGATCTTCGCTGTCGTGAAGATTGGCTGAAGCGATTCGTTTAGATCCCCGCGCCCGGCCGCTGCTCCACCGCGCCGGACGCTTTTTTCAGGGTTCGCCGGGCCGCCGACTGTGGCGCAGCGGCAATACCCGTGAACTAATTTCCGCTCGGCACTAGCGTTTCCCCCGATTCGCGGGGGAGGGCGCCTTAAGCTTCGAAAGTTTGTCGCGTCTCGCGCGATCGCCTGTCAGGAGCACCCCATGACGTCCTCATTCAAGTCGGCCAGCGCATCGATGCTGGTGCTATTCGTCGGCCTCGTGCTCGGCGCCGGCAGCGCCGCCGCAGCCGAGATCCACGTCCTGCTCGGCGTCGACCCCGCCGATGCGAGCGGCGACGTGCTGTTGAGCGCATCGCTCGCGCCGGCGCAGTCGCTGACCAAGGCCACCGGCTCGCGCACGACGATCGCGCAGACGTCGACCATGGCCGAGGTCATGCGGGCCAGCCGCACGGTCGAGAACGAAATCATCATCGCGCCGGCCCACGTCACCGCCTCGGCGATCCTGCACGCCTACCAGCTGCTTGCGACGAGCGGCCAGGAGCAGGTCTACGCGCTTGTCGCAAGGAACGACATCGACAAGGTCGAGAAGCTCGCCGGCAAGCGCCTCTACCTGCCGCAGCAGGACTCGCTGCGCAGCTACATGGCCAAGGGCCTGCTCACCGAATCGGGGCTGAAGCTGGGCCAGTTCTCCAAGGTCACCTACGGCAACACCAGCGGCGGCGGCCTGGTCGCGATGTCGTTCGACATGGCCGACGTCACCGTCGCAGACGAGGCCCAGGCCAAGGAGTGGATCACCCAGCACCCCGGCCAGGCGCGCATCCTCAAGACGACGCGGCCGGTGCCGGGTGGGATGAACATGGTCGTTCGCAAGGATTTCTGCGCAACCGAATGCGGCCGCCTCGGCGAGTGGGTGAACTCGCCCGACGGCGCGATCCCGGGCGTCGGGCGCTTTCGCATGGCCTCGGCCGACGCGGCGCGCCAGTTCAGCTACGTTGCTTCCCTCGGCATCGCCACGCCGGAGACGCTCACTGGCGTCACCCGCGTCAGCGCCGAGCAGGTCGCTGAGCTCGGCAAGCAAGGCGCGACGATCGTCGACACGCGCTCGCAGAAGGAATACGACAACGAGCACATCCGCGGCGCGGTGCTTGCGTCGTACCTCGAGAAGAGCCTGAAGGAAATCGACTTCGACGCCAAGAAGGACGATTTCAGCGCCCTCAAGACGGTGCCGAAGGACAAGCCGGTCGTCTTCCTCTGCAACGGGCCGGAGTGCTGGAAGTCGTTCAAGGCTTCGCGCACTGCGGTGGGCGAGGGCTACACCAAGATCTACTGGTTCCGCGGTGGCATGCCGGAGTGGCGCGAGAAGCGCATGCCGCTCGAAGGCAGCGCCGGTGCGGCGCTCGCCAAGTTGCCGGCGGCGACGCAGGCGGGGCGCGTCAAGACCGTCGCCGTCGCGCGCTGAACGGCCGGCGCGGGCCTAAGCCGCGCCGCTCAAAGTTCGGTGCGCAGCTTCCATATCTCGGGGAATAGAACGACGTCGAGCATCTTGCGCAGGTAGCTGACGCCGCCGGTGCCGCCGGTGCCGCGCTTGAAGCCGATCACGCGCTCGACCGTCGTCACGTGGCGGAAACGCCAGAGGCGGAACATGTCCTCCAGGTCGGTCAGCTCCTCGCCGAGCTGGTACAGGTCCCAGTGCGCCTCGGGGTCGCGGTAGACGACCAGCCACGCCTGCTCGACGCCGATGCTTGCGACATAGGGCTCGGACCAGGCGCGCTCGGCGCGGTCGGCCGGTATCGGGAGGCCGCGCCTGGCGAGCAGGCGCAACGCTTCGTCGTACAGCGAAGGCGCGTCGTGCGCCGCCTGCACCTGCGCGAGCAGGTCGGCGCGGTGCCCGTGCGGCTTCAGCATCGCTGCGTTCTTGTTGCCGAGCATGAACTCGATCTGCCGGTACTGCCAGCTCTGGAAGCCGCTGCTCGAGGCGAGCGACGGGCGGATCGTCGAGTACTCGGGCGGCGTCATCGTCGCCAGCACGTCCCAGGCGTGGACCATCTGCTCCATGATCTTGCTGACGCGGGCGAGCATCTTGAACGCGCGCTGCAGCTGGTCGCCCGCGACCGCGGCGATGGCGGCCCTGAGCTCGTGCAGTAGCAGCTTCATCCACAGCTCGGTGACCTGGTGCTGGACGATGAACAGCATCTCGTCGTGCGCACCCGAGCGCAGGTGCTGGGCGCCGAGCAGCTCGTCGAGATGAAGGTAGTCGCCGTAGCTCATGTCGCGGCTGAAGTCGGTCTTGGCCGGCTCGGCGGCGACGATCTCGGCAGGCGGCGGCGGTGCGGCGTCCTTCATCACGTCACCTGGGCCCGGCGCGCGAAGCGCTCATCGCGCCAGGTACTGCTCTGGAGCACGTCGTGCAGCTGCGCCGCGGCGTCCCAGGCGTCGACGAAGCGCGTGTAGAGCGGCGTGAAGCCGAAGCGGAGCAGGTTCGCGGTCAGCGCCGGGCCGGCGCCGCTGCCGGGCGCCGGGTTCGTCTCGCCGGCGCGGAAGTCGCCGATCACGCCGCGCTCGATCAGCGCCTGCATGACGCGGTAGCCGTCGGCATGCGCGAAGCTCGCGTGGCTGCCGCGCTCGGCCGGGTTGCGCGGGGTCACCAGCGCGAGGCCGGTCGCCGCGCAGCGCGCCTCGACCTGGGCGATGAAGAGCTCGCTCAGCGCGATCGACTTCGCGCGCAGCGCGCCGATGCCGCCGGCGCGCTCGGCGGCGGCGAAGACGTCGACGCCGCATTCGAGCGCGGCCATCGCCAGCACCGGCGGCGTGCCACAGACGAAGCGGGCGATGCCGCTCGCCGGACGGTAGGACGGCGCGAACTCGAACGGCGCGGCGTGGCCGAGCCAGCCCGAGAGTGGCTGGCGCAGCTGCTCGCGGTCCATGCGCGCGGTGTGGCGCGGGTGCGCCCACAGGAAGGAAGGCGCACCGGGCCCGCCGTTCAGGTACTTGTAGCCGCAGCCGACCGCGAAGTCGGCGTCCGCCGCGTGCAGGTCGACCGGCACTGCGCCCGCCGAGTGGGCCAGGTCCCAGACGACCAGCGCGCCCGACGCATGCGCAGCGCGCGTCGTCGCGGCGAGGCAGTGCATGCCACCGGTCCGGTAGTTAACGTGGGTGAGCATCAGGACCGCGGTTTCGTCGTCGAGCGCCTCGTCGATGCCGGCGCCGTCGGCCAGGCGCAGCGTCAATCCATGCGTCGCGGCGACGCTTTCGGCGATGTAGAGATCGGTCGGGAAGTTGCCGCGTTCGGAGAGGATGACACGGCGTGTCGGCGCGTCGGCCCGTTGCAGCGCGACCGCGGCGCTGAGGGTCTTGAACAGGTTGACCGAGGTCGAGTCGCCGACGCTCACCTCGCCCGGCGCGGCGCCGATCAACGCCGCGATCTTGTCGCCGATGCGGCGCGGGAGGTCGATCCAGCCGGCGCTGTTCCAGCTGCGGATCAGGCCCTCGCCCCATTCGCGCCGGGCGACCTCGGCCAGCCGTGCCGCGGTGCGCCGCGGCATGGCGCCGAGAGAATTGCCGTCGAGGTAGACGACGCCTTCAGGGAGCGCGAACTCGTCGCGCAGCGAGGCGAGCGGGTCGGCACGGTCGAGCGCCAGGCAAGCGTCGCGGCTGGCGATCCTCGGCAGGGCGGTGGCGGTCTCGTCCATGTCCGATGCGACGGTAGCACCGGGTCCGGCAGCGCGGTGTCGGTTAATTCGCACACGCGGGAGCGCGCGCCGCATCGGCTTGACAGCACCCGCTGGCCTGCCTAGCGTGAGCCCATGGCCGTCACTCCCGCCGTGCCCGCAGGCGCCGTTCGCGAGCGGGCCCGTCTCGCGCGCGAGGTCGCGCGGCTGCGCCACGCGATGCGCAACGGTGCCGTGCTCTGGGGCCCGTGGCCGAAGAAGACGGCGCGAGTCGCCACCGACATCGTCGAGGACGCCGTCCCGGCGGTCGCCCTGCCGCTCGGCTGCGTCGACGTCAAGGTGTGCGCCGTCGATGCCGTCTGGTCGGGCCTGAAGCGCGTTGTCCGGCGCGAGCTGCGCGCGTGACGGCCGGCGCCGGCGAGCCTGCCGCGGCACCGCTGGCGCGCGCCGCGGTCGTCGCCCTGTCGGCGTACTTCGTCGTCGTCTGGGGTTCGGGCTTCGTCGCCTCGCGCATCGCGCTCCAGTACGCGGCGCCGTTCAGCTACATCGGCGTCCGCTACAGCATCGCCTTCTTCGTCGCCCTGGCCGCCTTCGGCCTGCGCGCGCGCTGGCCCGAGACGCCGCGCCAATGGGTCCACGTGGCGGTCGCCGGCCTGCTCAGCCACGCCGGCTACCTCGGTGGCAGCCACTACGCGCAGCGCTGGGGCTTGTCGGCCGGCATCACCGCGCTCGTCCTCGCCTTGCAGCCGTTGCTGACGGCGGTGGCCATGTCGCGCTGGCTGCACGAGCGCCTCGGCGTCTGGCAAAAGGTCGGCGTCGGCGTCGGACTCGCGGGCGTCGCGCTCGTCGTCGGCCCGCGCGCGCTCGAAGGTGGCGCGTCGCTCGCCAGCCTGCTCGCGGTGGCGTGGGCGCTCGTGTGCGTCACCGCCGGGACGCTGTACCAGCGCCAGTTCGGCGCCCACACCGACCTGCGCGCGGCGGTCTGCATCCACCTGGCGGCGACCGCGCTCGTGATGCTGCCGCTCGGCGTCGCCGTCGAAGGCTTCGCGATCGAATGGAACCCGCCGATCGCGCTGGCGCTCGTCTATCACGTCGTCTTCGGCTCGATCGGCGCCTACTCGATCCTGCACCTGCTGATGCGCCACGGCCAGGCGACCGGCGTGACGAGCCTGCTCTACCTGACGCCGCCGGTGGCCGCGTTGTGCGAGTGGCTGGTGTTCGGCGTGGTGCCGACGGCGCTGATGTGGGCGGGGATGATCGTCGCCTGCGTCGGCGTCGCGATGGTCACGCGCCAGCGGGCGCCGGCGGTCAACCGATCCGACCCAGCACCAGGTACTCCATGAGCGCCTTCTGCACGTGCATGCGGTTCTCGGCCTCGTCCCAGACCACCGACTGCGGCCCGTCGATGACCTCGGCCTCGACCTCCTCGCCGCGATGCGCCGGCAGGCAGTGCATGAAGAGCGCGTCGGGATGGGCGGCGGCCATCATCTCGCGGTCGACGCGCCAGTCGGCGAAGGCCTTGGTGCGCTCGGCGCTCTCGTCCTCGTAGCCCATGCTGGTCC
>JBDSLQ010000311.1:0-6512 GCA_039916285.1 Caldimonas sp. | reverse complement strand
CGATCGGCACGTAGACATGCAGTCCCTTCGATCCGCTGGTCTTGACGATCGGGTCCATGCCGAGGCCGCGCAAACCCGTGCGAACGAGCTGCGCCGTCTCGACGACGCCGGCATAGGTCGCTTCGGGCACCGGGTCGAGGTCGAAGTGCAGGCAGTCGGGCCGGTCGACGTCGTCGCAGCGTGCATACCAGGGGTTGAGGTCGATGCAGCCGAGGTTGACGACCCAGAGCAGCGCCGCCAGGTCCTGGATCATCGGGAAGTCGATCACGCTGCCGGAGCCGTGCGTGATCGCGCAGGTCTGGATCCATGCCGGCCGCGGCGTCGGCGCGCGCTTCATGAAGAACGGCTCGCCCTCGGCGCCGTCGGGATAGCGCTTCATCACCATCGCGCGGTCGGCGAGGTGCGGCAGCAGCGCCGGCGCGACGTCGGCGTAGTACTGGAGGAGATCGCGCTTGGAGATGCCGAGCCCGGGCCAGAACGGCTTGTCGAGGTTGGTGAGCTTGACCTCGCGGTCGCCGATCGCGACGAGGGCGTCCTTGCCAGCGGGAATGCGCACCGCGGGGGGCGCGACCGCGGTTCGGCGCCGCCCCGTCGACGTTCGCGAAGGCTGTCCGTTGGTGGCCATGTGTGCGGTCGGATGCAAAGAGATTGCTTATACCGTCTCGACGATCGCGCTCCTGCGCTGGCCGTCCGCGAGCCGCGCCGAGGCGCGTGGAGCCAGCGCCCGAGCGACGGCAACGCGCTCCTAGAATTGTCGGGTCGCAACGCTCCGAGGGCCCGGCAATGCTCGTCAACTGCGTGGCCTATCAGGACGGCAGCAAGCTCGCCGACATCAGTGTCGACGAGATCGGCGACTACGTGGCGCGCCCCGGCTATTTCGTCTGGGTCGCCCTCAAGGACGCGAGCGACGACGAGCTGTCGGAAATGCAGAAGGAGTTCCTGCTCCACGATCTCGCGATCGAGGATGCGCGCCACGGCCACCAGCGGCCGAAGATCGAGGAGTACGGCGATACGCTCTTCGCCGTCCTGCACACGGTCGAGATCGCCCCGACCGGCGAGCTCGTGGTCGGCGAGGTCGACATCTTCGTCGGCCGGAACTTCGTTCTCTCGGTGCGCAACCGAACGCAGGCCGGCTTTCTCGGCGTGCGCCGGCGCGCCGAGCGCGAGCCGCATCTGCTCAAGCACGGCCCGGCGTTCGTCTTCTACGCGCTGCTCGACGCCGTCGTCGACCGCTACTTCCCGGTGATCGACGCGCTCGAGACCGACCTCGAATCGATCGAAGACCAGATCTTCGAGCCGCGCCTCGGCCGCGCCAACATCGAGCGCCTGTACGCCTTGAAGCGCAAGATCGGCATCGTCAAGCACGCCGTCGCGCCGCTGCAGGAGTCGGTCGCCAAGCTGATCAGCGGCCGCGTACCGCAGGTGTGCAGCAACAACCGCGAATATTTCCGCGACGTCTTCGACCACCTGACGCGGATGAACGCGTCGCTCGATTCGCTGCGCGACACCATCGGCACGGCGATCCAGGTCAACCTCTCGACGTTGACGATCGAGGAGACCGAAATCACCAAGCGGCTCGCCGCCTGGGCCGGCATCTTCGCGGTGGCGACCGCCTTCGCCGGCATCTGGGGAATGAACTTCGAGCACATGCCGGAGCTGAAGCTGGCGTGGGGGTATCCGGCGGCGCTCGGGATCATCACGCTCGCCTGTCTCTTCATGTGGTGGCGTTTTCGCCGCGCGGGCTGGCTGTAGGCGGGCCGGGCCGGGGCGAGCGCGCGCAGGTCTCGATTCACGCCGCCGGCGGCGACGCTGCCCGCTTCATGAGGAACGGCGGCCTTTTCCGCTCTCCGCGGGGGCGCGGCGGCTCGCTTCGCCCGGCATCCGGGCCTGCTCATTCGCCGACGAAATGGAGCGCGATCTCGCGCCGATGCGGCTTCAGCCGGTGCTCCCACACGTAGATTCCTTGCCAGGTGCCGAGCGCAAGGCGCCCGTCGACGACCGGGATCGACAGCTGCACGGCGGTGAGCGCAGAGCGCGCGTGCGCCGGCATGTCGTCGAAGCCTTCGTCGCGATGGCGAAAGAGCGGATCGCCGTCGGCGACGAGGCGGGCGAAGAACCGGTCGAGATCGGCGCGCACTTCGGGCGCGGCGTTCTCCTGGATGAGCAGGCTGGCCGAGGTGTGGCGAATGAACAGTGTCACCAGTCCGCTTTGCGCGCCGAGCTCGCCGATCCAGGCGGCCACCGGCCGGGTGATCTCGAACAGGCCGCGGCCGAGGGTGTCGATTGCGAGAGCGGAGCCGGACTGGCGCAGCATGGGCCAAGGATAGAGGCAACGTCTGTCGCGGGGGCGGCGTTAAGCTCGCTTCGCCCGCGACCCGCTGCCCCGGAGACCTCCATGCCCCACCTGCCCGGCCTCGCCTTCGACCTCGGCGAGACGATCGACATGCTGCGCGACACGGTGCAGCAGTTCGCCGCCGCCGAGATCGCGCCGCGCGCCGCCGACATCGATCGCGACAACCTTTTCCCCGCCGACCTCTGGATGAAGCTCGGCGCGCTCGGCCTGCACGGCATGACGGTGAAGGAGGAGTACGGCGGCAGCGACCTCGGCTATCTCGCCCACATCGTCGCGATGGAGGAAGTCTCGCGCGCCTCCGCGTCGGTCGGCCTGTCGTACGGCGCGCACTCGAACCTCGCCGTCAACCAGCTGCACAGGAACGGCAGCGAGGCGCAGAAAAGCAGATACCTGCCGAAGCTGGTCTCGGGCGAGCACGTCGGCGCGCTGGCGATGAGCGAGCCGAACGCCGGCTCCGACGTCGTCAACATGAAGCTGCGCGCCGAGGCGAAGGGAGACCGCTACGTGCTGAACGGCTCCAAAATGTGGATCACCAACGGCGGCGACGCCGACACGCTGATCGTCTACGCCAAGACAGACATCGACGCGGGCCCGAGCGGCATCACCGCCTTCGTGATCGAGAAAGGAATGAAGGGGCTCTCTTACGGCAGCAAGCTCGACAAGCTCGGCATGCGCGGCTCGAACACCTACCCAATCTTCTTCCAGGACTGCGAGGTGCCGGCCGAGAACATCCTCGGCAGCGAGGGCGGCGGCGTCAGGGTGCTGATGAGCGGCCTCGACTACGAGCGTGCGGTGCTCTCGGGCGGGCCGCTCGGCATCATGGCGGCGTGCATGGATGTCGTCCTGCCCTTCGTGCACGAGAGGAAGCAGTTCGGCCAGTCGATCGGCGAATTCCAGCTGATGCAGGGCAAGGTGGCCGACCTCTACACCACGTGGTCGGCGTCGCGGGCGTATGTGTACGCGGTCGGCCAGGCGTGCGATCGCGGCGACCACGCGCGCACGCTGCGCAAGGACGCCGCCGGCGCCATCCTCTACTCGGCCGAGAAGGCGACCTGGATGGCGGGCGAGGCGATCCAGGCGCTCGGCGGCGTCGGCTACACCAACGAATACCCGGCCGGGCGCTTGTGGCGCGACGCCAAGCTGTACGAGATCGGCGCGGGCACGAGCGAGATCCGGCGCATGCTGATCGGCCGCGAGTTGTACGCGGAGAGCATGTGAGCGCGCCGCGCCGCTACGAGGACATCCCGGGCCCGCGCGGCGTGCCCTTCTTCGGCAACGCATTCCAGCTCGACAAGACGCGGGCGCACGAGCAGTTCGCCGAGTGGGTCGGGGCCCATGGGCCCTATGTGCGTGTCCGCATCGGGCCGCGCCAACTCCTTCTCGTCGCCGATCATGCGGTGATCGGGTCGGTGTTGCGCGACCGCCCCGAGCGCTTCCGACGGCCGACCAACCACGCCGCCATCGCGCGCGAGATGGGCTTCGAGGAGGGGCTCTTCTTTGCCAACGACGACGTCTGGAAGCGGCAGCGCCGGATGGTGATGGCGGCGCTCGATCCCGGCCACGTCAAGGCCTTCTTTCCGTCGCTGAAGACGGTGGTGCGGCGGCTCGAGGGCCGCTGGCGCAAAGCCGCGGAAACCGGCAAGGTGATCGACCTTCAGGCCGACCTGATGCGCTACACCGTCGACGCCATCGCCGGCCTCGCCTTCGGCGCCGACGTCAATACCCTGGAGTCCGACGAGGACGTGATCCAGCGCCACCTCAACCGGATCTTCCCGGCCTTGGCGCGGCGCTCGCTGGCCTCGGTGCCGTATTGGCGCTACGTCCCGCTGCCGGCCGACCGCCGCCTCGATGAAAGCGTTCGCGAGGTGAAGGCGGCCATTGCGCGCTTCATCGCCGAGGCGCGGCAGCGCCTGCGCGACGACGCGGCGCTGCGGGCGCACCCGCGCAACCTGCTCGAGGCGATGATCGTCGCCGCCGATGCGCCCGGAAGCGAGGTCGACGACCGGGACGTCGCCGGCAACGTCTTCGTCGCTTTGGTCGCCGGCGAGGACACCACCGCCAACACGCTCGCCTGGCTGTTCGACTTCCTGCACCGCCATCCGGAGGCGATGCGTGGCGCGCGGGAGGAAGTGCAACGCGTCGCGCCGCGACCGCAAGACTTCACGCTCGAGCAAATGGCCGACCTGCCCTTCATCGACGCATGCATCAACGAGACCATGCGCCTGAAGCCGGTCGCGCCGCTGCTGCCGTCGCAGGCGAACCACGACACCGTGGTCGGCGACGTGGCGGTGCCGGCGAACACTTTTGTCGTCTGCGTCATGCGCCCCGATGCGCTGCAGGAGCGCCACTTTCCGAATCCCACCGCCTTCGCGCCCGAGCGCTGGCTCGCCGCCACGCCGGACGCGCCGAGCGCGCGTTCCACCACTCGGGTGTCGATGCCGTTCGGGGCCGGGCCGAGGCTCTGCCCGGGCCGATATCTCGCCCTGCTCGAGATGAAGATGGCGATTGCGATGCTGCTCGGAGGCTTCACGATCGACCGCGTCGGCACGCGCGACGGCTCGCCGGCGCGGGAGCTGTTCGCCTTCGCGATGGGACCGGTGGGCCTGGAGATGCGCCTCGCGCCGGCGGCCTAGCCGCAGGTTTCAACCTGCTAAGCTGGCGACAAACTCACTGCGCACTGCAGGAGGCGCCTCGCGCCGACCACGCATACCGGGCAGAACCAAGATGGCTGAGAACGGTGAATCGCATTGCTGCGGACCGGGCTATGCCTCGCCGGCCGAGGCGATGAAGGCACCGCGCGAGAAGATCCTCTACACCGTCGCCCTCTATATCGGCACCGGCATCCAGAAGCCGGACTACCTGGCGACCATCGACGCGGACCCCGAGAGCCCCACCTACAGCCAGGTCATCGGCCGGCTCGAAATGCCCGGCATCGGCGACGAGCTTCATCACACGGGCTGGAATGCCTGCTCGTCGTGTCATCACGATCCGACCAAGCAACGGCGCTACCTGATCGTGCCCGGCGTCCGCTCGTCGAATCTGCACATCGTCGACTGCGGCATCGACCAGAAGGCGCCGCGCCTCCACAAGGTGATCGAGGGCGCCGAGATCAAGTCGAGGACCAACCTGTCGGCTCCTCACACGGTGCATTGCCTCGGCTCCGACATCATCATCTCGATGCTCGGCGACGCGCGGGGCAACGCGCCCGGCGGCTTCCTGCACCTGGACGAGAACTTCGACATCGTCGGGCGGTGGGAGAACGACCTCGGCGCCATGAAGTTCAACTACGACTTCTGGTACCAGCCTCGCCACAACGTGATGGTCTCGTCCGAATGGGCGGCACCAAACACCTTCATGCCGGGCTTCGACCTCGAGGAGGTCGGCCAGCTCAAGTACGGCCGCGAGATCCACTTCTGGGATTTCAAGAACAAGCGCGTCGAGCAGACCATGTACCTGGGCGAGGACGGGCTGGTGCCGCTCGAAGTGCGTTTCCATCACAACCCGGATTCGAGCCACGGGTTCGTCGGCGCCGCCCTCTCGTCCAACATCATCCATTGGTGCAAGCGCGACGGCGAGTGGGTATGGGAAAAGATCATCGACGTCGAGAACGTGCGCCACCCGGAATGGCCGATCCCCGTGCCCGGCCTCATCAGCGTGATCCTGATTTCGATGGATGACCGGTTCCTCTACTTCTGCAACTGGTTGCACGGCGACATCCGCCAGTACGACATCTCCGATCCCTCGAAGCCGAGGTTCACCGGCCAGGTCTGGATGGGCGGCCTCCTGAACAAGGCCCCCGTGGTCAACGGTCGTCGCATCACCGGTGGGCCGCAGATGATTCAGCTCTCGCTGGACGGCAAGCGCCTCTACGTCACCACCTCGCTGTTCTCGACCTGGGACAACCAGTTCTATCCGGATATCCGGCACAACGGCGGCTGCATGCTGATGGTCGACTGCGACGCCGAACAGGGGGGCATGTCGATCAACCCGGATTTCTTCGTCGACTTCGGCAAGGAGCCGAACGGCCCCGCACGCTGTCACGAGACGCGGTATCCGGGGGGCGACTGCACCTCGGACATTTGGCTCTGAAAGTGCCTGGCGATGAGGATGGACGTCACGATCACGCTCGCCAATCGAAGCGGCGCATCGTTCCGGGTCG
>JBDSLQ010000310.1:0-3561 GCA_039916285.1 Caldimonas sp. | reverse complement strand
CGCGGCGGCCACCGCGCGGGAGCGTTCGCTCCTTCACTTCGGCAAGCACGTCGGCTAGGCGCCACTCGTCTCGAATGGCGGCACGGGCGCCGCCGCGCCACGGAGAATCTCGCCATGTCGCTCGAACGTATCCGCCTGATCTTCCGCAGACTCGGCGGGATCGTCCTGACCACCTCCGGCCTTTGGATCGCCGTCAGACCCGGCCCCCTCGGCGACCGGCTCATTGGCGAATTCGGCGTGCTGTGCTTCGCCTTCGGGGTCTGGGTGGTGTTCTCGCTGGATCCGCTGGCGAAGGTCGCGAAGGGGCGCTGAGGTTGTACCGGCTCCAGCCGGGCCGATCTTCAGTGGTAGTCGTCTTCGAGCTGACGCCGCACGGCGACGATCAAGACGCTCGCAGGATCCTCGATCTCGAACAGCGCCACGTAGCCGCTTCGCCCGAACGGGATGATCAGCTCGCGAAGGAACGGGCTGCTGCCCACCTTGCGGCAGGTGAAAGGGGAGGTTTGCAAGGTGGCGAAGCCGGCACGAATGGCTTCGAGTGCCTGCTCGGCCAGCTTCAGATCGCCTCCTTCGCGGTCAAGCTCGCGCTCGATAACAAAGTCGAACAAGCGCTCGAGATTGGCCTGCGCCTCGCGCGTCAGGCGAATCCGGAAACTCACTTGCGCGTCTTGCCTGGGCGCTTGCGCGCCTCGTCGAGCTTGCGCTGCAACGAATCGACGACGACCTTGGCGTCGACGTAGTCGCCCGTGCGGTGGGCCTCCTGCCGCGAACGCTGGCCGCGCGCAACGAACTCCGCCTGGGCACGCCGGCGATGGACGCTCGCCAGGACCGAGGCCTCGACGAACTGGGAGAGGCTCTCCCCCTCGCCGAGCAGCGATTCGATCTCGGCTCGCAGCTCGGGCTCGACGCGGACGGCGGGAATGGTCGCGGTCTTCATCGTTCATTGTAATGCATTTGCGATGCAGGAACGCGCCCCCCGCAAACACCGCCAGCCGAAGGTCGCGGCTGTCTTCGGGCACGATGATCCCCCGGCGACCGCCCGACCGAGGAGACCCCATGCCCCTGCCAGCGCTCGAAGCAACTCGCTACGAAGTCAAAGACGGTATCGCCACGATTACTCTCAACCGCCCCGACAAGCTCAACGCCTACAACGGCCAGATGCGCGTCGAGCTCGGCCTGTTGTTCGACGAGACCGACCGAGACGACGCCGTGCGCGCCGTCATCGTCACCGGCGCCGGCCGCGCCTTCTGCGCCGGCGCCGACCTGTCCTCCGGCGGCGACACCTTCGACCGCAAGGCGCCGCAGCACCAGGCCTACCTCGCGAAGCTGAAGGTCGGCGACACCTACCGCGACGGAGGCGGCACCAACACGCTGCGCATCTACGAGAGCCTGAAGCCCGTCATCGGCGCGATCAACGGCGCCGCCGTCGGCATCGGCGCGACGATCCAGCTGCCGATGGACATCCGCATGGCGTCGACCGCCGCGCGCTTCGGCTTCGTCTTCGCGCGCCGCGGCATCACGCCCGAGGCGGCATCGTCGTGGTTCCTGCCGCGCCTGGTCGGCATGCAGACGGCGCTCGAGTGGTGCATGACCGGCCGCGTCTTCGGCGCCGACGAGGCGCTCGCGCGCGGTCTGGTGCGCTCGCTGCATGTACCCGATGAGTTGCTCCCCGCGGCTCGCGCGCTCGCCCGCGAGATCGCGGACAACGCCGCGCCGGTCTCGGTCGCGCTCACGCGCCAGATGCTGTGGCGCCTTTCCGCGGCGCCGCATCCGATGCATGCGCACCGCATCGACAGCCGCTCGATCCAGTCGCGCGGGCAGTCGGCCGATGTGCGCGAGGGCGTCGGCGCGTTCCTCGAGAAGCGGCCAGCGGTGTTTCCCGATCGGGTGTCGTCGGACATGCCGGGGTTCTTTCCGTGGTGGGATGAGCCGGCCTTCGAGTGACGGCGCCGGCGAGCCACATTTTTCCCTGCGATGACCCCTTCCCCGCTCCGTCTCCTCGGCCGCCCCTCCTCGATCAACGTCAAGAAGGTGCTGTGGCTCTGCGACGAGCTGCAGCTGTCGGTCGCGCACGAGCCCTGGGGCACGGGCTTCCAGTCGACGCTGCCGCCCGGCTTCGAGGCGCTCAACCCGAATCGCCTGATCCCGGTGATCGTCGACGGCGAATTCGTGCTCTGGGAGTCGAACACGATCTGCCGCTACCTCGCGGGCAAGGCCGGCCGCACCGACCTCCTGCCGGTTGAGCCGCAGGCGCGCGCCCGCGTCGAACAGTGGATGGACTGGCAGACCACCGAGCTCAACGCCTCGTGGCGCTATGCCTTTTTCGCCCTCGTGCGCAACAGCCCCGCGCAGCCCGACCCGCAGGCGGTCGCCGCGAGCGTCGCCGCCTGGAACGGCCGCATGGAGATCCTGGAGCGCCAGCTCGAGCGAACCGGCGCCTACGCAGCCGGGCCGGAGCTGACGCTCGCCGACGTCGCCCTCGGCGTCTCGACGCACCGCTGGATGGCGACGCCGATCGAGCGGGCGAGCCTTCCGGCGGTGCATGCGTACTACGCGCGCCTCGTCGATAGGCCGGCGTTCATCCGCCACGTGCGCGACAGCCCGCCCTGAGGCCCGCGCGGGTGCGCTCAGTGCATCGAATCGGTTCCCCATTCACTGCCCAGCTCACGCCGAACCGATCGGTCACCATGCTGAGGGCTCGCTCCAGAACGCCGGCGCGAGCGGCATCGTCACCTGGCCGCTTGCGAGAGGGCGTGGAACGCATGCCGCCGCCTTCACAGCCCACGGCGGGCGCCGGCTTCTTCGACAGCGTCGCCAGAATTTCTTCGTTCTACCCCGACGCGTATCCTCCTGCGCGCCAGGCTCTCCACGGGATGCGTCGATGAAATGCGGGCGATGCCAGTTCGACGTATCCGTCGGCTTTGCTTTCTGCCCCGGTTGCGGATCGAAGCTCGCGGCCGCCGCTGCTGCGCCCGCCGTCGCGGCGGGCGCCGATCGCCGCTCGGCCACCGTGCTGTTCGCCGACTTGTCCGGCTTCACCGCGATTTCCGAACGCCTCGATCCCGAGGACGTGCGCCGCCTGCAGACCGACCTGTTCGGCGCCCTGCGCGGCGTCATCGACCGATTCGACGCCTACCCCGAGAAGTTCATCGGCGATGCGGTGGTCGCCATCTTCGGCGCCCCGGTCGCCCACGAAGACGACCCGCAGCGCGCCTTGCGCGCGGCGCTCGAGATGCACGCGTGCGCGGCCGAGCTCAGCGAACGCTGGCGCGATCAGCTCGGCAGCCCGCTCGCGCTGCACATCGGCATCAATACCGGCCGGGTCGTGGCCGGCAATCTCGGCACGTCCGCTGACGCGGCCTACGCCGTGACCGGTGATGCCGTGAACACCGCAGCGCGTCTGCAGGCGGCCGCCGGCGCGGGGCAGACGCTGGTGAGCCAGGCCACGTATCTGCTGACGCAGCGTGAGTTCGCGTTCGATTCCGCCAGTTCGCTGGCGCTGAAGGGCAAATCCGAGCCGCTGCAGGTCTATCGGCTGCTCGGCGTCGATGAGCGGCCGCA
>JBDSLQ010000309.1:0-5344 GCA_039916285.1 Caldimonas sp. | reverse complement strand
ATCACCGCGGCGCCCAGCGCCATCACCACGCCCTGGAAGGCTTCGGCCTGCTCCTTGGTCTGGCCGCCGACGTCGAATCGGTAGCCGGGTGGCAGTTGCCACTCCTTGACGATCTTCTGCACGTCGGCGCCGACGTCGCCGCTCGGCCGGCCTTCGGTGCCGGCGTAGATCGCCTGTCGGCGTTGCAGCTCCTGGCGCTTGATGACAACCGGGTTCACCACCGACACGATTTCGGCGACGCTGGCGAGCGCGATCGGCGTGCCGTCCTTCGCATAGGCGACCGGCAGCTCGTTGAGCTGGGCAATGTTCTCGCGCAAGGTCTGCGGCAGGCGCAGCTCGACGTCGACCTGCTCGCCGTCGGGCGAGGTCCAGTAGGTCGCAACGTCGCCGTTGACGTAGGCGCGCAGGCTGGCCGCGAGCTGCGTCGTCGTCAGGCCCAGCTCGCGCACCGCGTCGCGCTTGAGGCGCACCGCGTACGCCGGAATGCCGGGCTGCACCGATGTCGTCAGGTCGGCGATCCCCTTCACCTTCGAGACCCGCTCCTGCAGCTTCAGCACCTCCGCATCGAGCACGGCCGGATCGGGCCCGAGCAGCGAGACGAAGATCGGCCGGTTGCCGAGAGTGACCTCGATGCCGGGGATCGGCGCGAGCGCGGTGCGGATCGCCTTCTCGACCTCGCGCTGGCTGCGCTTTCTCTCGCGCGGCTTGACGAGCTGGATCGACAGGACGGCCGAATTGCGGCTGCCGCTGCCGGTGTCTCCGACGGTCGTCGAGATCATGCGGATCTCGGTCAGCTTGCGGACGACTTCCTCGACCTGCAGCAGCTTGTCGCTGCCGCGCTGCAGGCTCGTGCCGACCGGCAGGGTGACGTTCATGCGGATGTAGCTGTCGTCGCTTTCGGGGATGAACTCGGTGCCGACCAGCGGCGCGAGCGCAAGCGCCAAGACGAAGCTGCCGATGCCCGCCAGGACGACGACCGCGCGCGGCGTGATCGTCGCCAGGCGCCAGCGGCGCGGCGCCGAACGGTCGCGCGCGCCGGCGCCGTCGAACGGCCGGCCGTAGGCGGGAATCGGCGGCACGACGACGCGCCATCGGCGGGTCGAGAAGATCCAGCGGATGAGCCGCTCGTAGACGCCGTGCAGCACGTCGAGCAGGCGGTCGGTGCCGCGCATCATGGTGCCGATCACCGGCAAACGCAGCAGCCGGTTGGTCGGCGGGTCCTTCCAGATGCTCGACAGCATCGGATCGAGCGTGAAGCTCACGAACAGCGAGACGATCACCGCGACCGCGACGGTGATGCCGAACGGGAAGAAGAACTTGCCGACGATCCCCTTCATGAACGCGACCGGAACGAATACGGCGCAGAGCGCGAACGTCGTCGCCATCACCGCCAGGCCGATCTCGTCGGTGCCGACCTGCGCCGCCTGACGATGGCCGAGGCCCAGATGGATGTGGCGGACGATGTTCTCGCGCACGACGATGGCGTCGTCGATGAGCAGGCCGATGCACAGCGACAGCGCCATCATCGTCATGAAGTTGAGCGTGAAGCCGAACAGGTAGACGGCGATGAACGCCGAGATCACGGCGATCGGCAAGGTCAGCCCGGTGATGATGGTGCTGCGCCAGCTGTGCAGGAACAGGAAGACGATCGCGATCGTCAGCAATGCGCCCTCGATGAGCGTCGTCTTCACGCCCGAGAGCGAGCGCGCGACCCAGTCGCTGTCGGCGTAGACCAGGCGCAGCTCGACGCCGGGCGGCAGGCTCTTTCGCAGCTCCTCGGCAGCGGCCTTGATCGCCTCGCCGGTCTCGACGATGTTGGCGTCCTGCTGCTTGAAGACCTGGAACGAGATCGACGGCACGCCGTCGTCGCGCGACAGCGACTGCGGCTCGCGCTCGCGCTCGACGAGGGTGCCGAGGTCGGCGAGGCGGATCACGTTGCCGTTGCGCGTCGCGACGACGATGTCGGCGAAGGCCTTGGCGTCCTTGACCTTGCCCTCGACGCGGACGATCGCGTCTTCCTTGGTGCCGGTGATGAGGCCGACCGGCATGTCGGCGTTGGCGCGCTGCAGCGCGCTCGAGAGGTCGCCCGGCGTCAGCTGCAGCGCACGCAGGCGCTGCGGATCGAGGTCGATGCGAATCTGGCGAACCGTCAGTCCGCCGACGTCGACCCGGGCGACGCCGATGGCGCGCTCGAGCCGCTTCTTGACGACCTGGTCGGCGAGCAGCGAGAGCTCGCGCGCGCTCCGCTCATGGCCGAGCAGCGAGAGGTAGACCGTCGGCTGGGCGTTGTCGCCGTCGAAGCGCGAGACGTAGGGCTGCTTGGCGTCGCGCGGAAAGCTCGGCTGGACGACGGCGACCTTGTCGCGAACATCCTGGACGGCGCGGCTCATGTCGGCCGAGATCTGGAATTCGACCACCGTCTCGCTGCGTCCCTCGAGCGAGTTCGAGCGGATCATCTTGACGCCGGCGATGCCGTTCAGCGACAGCTCTAGCGGCCGCGTCAGCTCGGTCTCGACCGCCTCGGGCGAAGCGCCCGGATAGGCGATCGCGACGAAGACGATCGGCGGCGTGATGTCGGGCAGCCGCTCGACCCGCAGCTGGCTGTACGAGAACAGGCCGAGGACGCAGAGGGCCGCCATCACCATCGTCGCGAAGACGGGATTGGCGATCGAGACGCGCGTGAACCACATGGCGCGTGCCTAGGAGCGGGTCATCGGCGCCGCCGAGGCCGACGCCGACGGTGCCGAGCCGGCGGGCGCCGGCGAGCCCGACGCCGGGCCGGCGGCGCTGCGCTGCGCGACCACCTTGGCGGGCGCGCCCTCCTTGAGGTTGTCGAAGCGGACGGCGAGGATCTGCGTGTCGGCGCCCAGCCCCTTGACGATCTCGACCCGCCCCGACGCCGGGTCGCGCCGACCGGTGACGACGATGCGCCGCACCAGCGCGCCCTTCTCGATCGTCCAGACGAAATCCTGCCCCGATGCCTGGCCGACCGCGCCGCTCGGCACCGTCATCCGCTCCGACGGGTCGGCGAGCTCGACGCGAGCCTGCGCGTATTGGCCGGCGCGAAAGCGCTCGCCCTTGTTGTCCAGTGCGACGACGACGCCGATCGCCCGCGTCCCGGCTTCCGCGGCCGGCGCGATCCGGTCGATGCGGCCGGGAACGTCGCTCGCCTGCCCTTCGATCCTCACTGCCGCGATCTGGCCGGCCTCGAGCAAGGACACCTCGTGCGTGCCGACCGAGCCGGCGAGCTCGAGCGACGACAGGTCGACGACGGTGACGATCTGCTGCTCGGCGCTGACCTTCTCGCCCGGCACGACGTGGCGCTTGCCGACGATGCCCGAGATCGGCACGGAGAGCGTCGCATCGCGGATGCCGACGCGCATCGACGCGAGCTGGGCCTGCGCCGACTTGAGCTGCGCCCGCGCCGCGTCGAGGCGGGCCTGCGACGTCTGCAGGGCCGTCGGCGAAATGAAGTTCTGGGCGGCGAGGCCGGCGTTGGCGGTGTTCTGGCGATCCGCCTCGACCAGCGCGGACTGCGCCGACTCGACCAGGGCTGCGCGATCGGCGGCGCGGCTCTGCATCTCGGCGAGGTCGATCACACCGATCACCTGCCCGGCCTTGACGCGGCTGCCTTCGGCGACGCCGAGGGAAAGCAGTGTTCCGGCGGCCTTGGCGCGGACGACTGCCGTCCGCGGCGCCACCAGCGGTCCGGAAAACTCGAGCGTCAGCGGCAGGCGCGACGCCACCGGGCGGGCGACCTCGTCGGCAACGAACTCGAGCGGCACCGGCGGCTTCTTGTCCTTGTCCTCGCGGCCGATGACTTTGGGGAGCACCGCTGCCGTCACGGCGGCGACCGCGATGGCGACGACAGCACCTGTCCAGATCCGACGCTTTGCCTTGTGGGCGCTGGCCGGACGTTCGGTCGAAATTTGCATGGCCGCGAGTGTAGGACGGGCGTCCGGCCCGCCCAGCGCCCTTGCGACGGGCTGCGCATCGGCGGGGGCGAGCGGCAGCCGCCCCGGATGAAGGGCGAGCGGCGCCGACGCGCCGTCACGCGGAAGCGCGTTCGCTCAGCAAGGCGCGCCGGCAGCACCAGGCGGCGGCGAGCGCGACGCCGCTGGCCGCCCAGAACACGGAGACGAAGCCGAGCGTTTCGCTCATCGCCCCGCCCACGACGCCGCCGACGACGCCCGACGCGCCATAGCCGAGCACGGCGTAGAGCGCCTGGCCGCGGCCGCGCAGCCGGCCGGGGAAATGGCGCGTGATGACGGCGATGCACGCCGAATGCTGGGCGGCGAAGGTAAGCGCGTGCAGGCACTGGGCGACGACGAGCACGGCGACCCACCCGCCGAAGCCGGCGATCAGCGCGAAGCGGAGCGCCGACGCGAGCGCTGCCACGATCAGCCAGCCGTGCATCGAGAGGCGGTGCGCCCAGCGCCCCTGGGAATAGAACCACAGCACCTCGACGAGGACGCCGATCGCCCACAGCAGGCCGATCTCGCCCTTGCCGTAGCCGAGCGAGGCGAGGTAGAGCGAATAGAACGCGTAGAGGCTGGTGTGGGCCAGTACCGTCAGGAAGACGCCCGCGAAGAACCAGGCGACCACCGGCTCGCGCAGCACCGACAGGACGCCTGCGGTCACCGCCTGCGCGTGCGCGGGCTCGCTCGACGCCGGCAGGCGCCAGCAGGCGGCGAGCAGGAGCGCGAGCAGGCAGCAGACCAGAGTCGGAAAGCGCTCGACCCCGGCCGCCTCGAGCACGAAGCCGCTCGCCGTGACTGCGCCGATGAAGCCGACCGATCCCCACATGCGCACCCGGCCGTAGCGGCCGACGTCGAGGCTGCCGCCGCTGCTGACTCGCTGCGCCAGCGCCGCTTCGTTGAGCGGAATCACGCCGGCGGTGCAGACGAAAAGGACCACCGTCACGACGGCCACCCAGGAGTAGCCGACCGGGAAGAAATAGCCTGTCGAGGCGACCAGCGAGCCGGCCGCGGCGAGGCGCAGGAGATGCTCTCGACGGCCCCTCTGGTCGGCCAGCCACCCCCACGCGTAGGGACTGAAGACCCGGGTCGCGCTCTGCAGCGAGGTCAGCACACCGATCGCGAAGGTCGAATAGCCGAGGCTCTGGAACCAGAGCGGTCCGTAGGTGCCGACAAGGCCGGCGTATGCGAAATACGCGAACGAGACGGCGGCGAACGGAACCACCGTCGGCCGCGCCGGCGGCGCGGCACCGCTCAAGGCGTACGCGCTGGGATCGGCGGGACGGCGAGGCGAACGTCGCCGCATTGCGCGCGATGGCGCAGCGCGTGGTCCATCAGCACGAGCGCGAGCATCGCCTCGGCGATCG
>JBDSLQ010000308.1:0-3947 GCA_039916285.1 Caldimonas sp. | reverse complement strand
CCGCTGCGCCGGCGTCGAGGGCGGCGTCGATCTGCTGGGCGGTGGCGTCGGCCGACACCGCGATTACCGGGATCGTCATCGTCGCGGGATCGGCCTTGAGGTGGCGCAGCAGCTCCAGGCCGCTGATGTCGGGCAGGTGCATGTCGAGAAGGAGCAGGTGCGGCCGCCTCGCCCGGACCGCCGCCAGCCCGTCCAGCCCGGTCACCGAGATCTCCATCTGTACCTGCGCCCGCTGCGCCAGGATGCCGCGCATCACCTCGACGTTGGTCTCGTTGTCCTCGACGTAGTGGACGATGCGGCGGTGGTACTCGGCCGGCAAGGCCTCGAGGTCGTCGAGCGCGGAACGTACTGTGTCCGGGTCGATCGCCTTCGGCAGCTTGAGGATGAACGACGAGCCCTCGCCGGGGACGCTCTTGACGCGGATCGAGCCGCCCATCAGCTCGGCCAGGCGGCGGCTGATGACCAATCCGATGCCGGTGCCCTGGAGCGCCGTCCGCTCGCGGCCGAGCCGGTTGAAGGGCCGGAACAGCTCCTCCATCTGCTCGGGCGTCATTCCCATGCCGGTGTCGGTGACCGAGATCTCGACGACGTCCTGCGAGGCGAGCCGGCCGGCGACGTGCACGCGGCCGTTGTCGACGTTGTACTTGACGGCGTTGCTGAGCAGGTTGGTCAGGATCTGTTTGACCCGGGTCGCGTCGCCGAAGACCGCCGAGGAGCCCGGCGCCAGCTCCTGGCTGATGCGGATGCCGCGCTTGGCGGCATCGCTCGCAACCAGCGCCGTCGTCGCCTCGACCAGCTCGGCGAGCTCGAGCGTCGAGGTCTGCAGGCGCAGGTTGCCCGACTCGATGCGCGACAGGTCGAGCACGTCGTTGATCATCTCGAGCAGGTGCCAGCCGGCTTGCTGGATCTGCGCGACCCAGGGCCGCTGCGCCGGCGTCAGCGGATGGCGGCGGTCGATCTCCAGCAGCTGGGCGAAGCCGAGCATCGCGTTCAGGGGAGTGCGCAGCTCGTGGCTCATGCGCGAGAGGAAGTCGCTCTTGGCCTGGTTCGACACTTCGGCCGCCTCGCGTGCCCGCTCGGCCTCCTCGAGGCGCAGGTGCTCGGTGATGTCCTCGACCACGCCGACGATCCGCCACGGCTCGTTGCCCGCGTCGCGCAGCAGCGACACCGTCGAGCGCACCCAGACGACGTCGCCGGCCCGGTTCAGGCAGCGCTTGTGGCGCCGGTACATCGGGATCTCGCCGGCGACCAGCTGGGCGGTCAGCATTTCGTCGTTGGCAAGGTCCTCGGGGTGCGTCAGGTCGGCGGGGCCCAGCGCGCGGAGCTCGCGCTCGTCGTAGCCGGTCAGCTCGCAATAACGCGGATTGGCCTGGATCACCCGCCCGGCGATATCGGTGTAGACGACGCCGATCGGCACGTTGTCGAGGATGTTGCGAAAGCGCTGCTCGCTCGCGCGCAGCGCCGTTTCCGCGGCTTGGCGTTCGCTCACTTCGGCGCGCAAGGCCGCCGTCCTCTCGCGCACCGCGCTCTCGATGCGCCGCGTTCGCCCGGTGGTGATCAGGAGCGACGCGCCGAGCATCGCCGCCGAAAGCAGGCCGACCGCGGCAATCGTGAAGACGCTGCGATCGGCACTGCCGGGAACGCTGCCGCGGTCGGCGCTGACGCGCACGGCCCACCGGCGGCCGGCGAAGACCACCGGGCGCTCATGAAAGAGCCCGGCGCTCTGCAACTCGCAGCCCGGCCGGCCAGACAAGCGGCGTCGAGGCGAAGGCGGATCGGCATCGACGAGACACAGCGCCAGGTACGCCGGGATCTGCCCCGCGATGCCGGAGAGCAGCGTGTCCATCGTCAAGGTGACGAACACGACACCGCGCAAGGCAGCGCGGCGCGGCGCGACGCCGGCCATCTCGCCGTCGTAGATGGCCTGGTAGATGACGATGCCGATCCGTTTGTCGCTCTCTTCCTGCTGGGTGAGGCGAAAGCCGGCGGTCGCGGCCGGGTGGCCGGTATCGACCGCCTGCTCGATCGCCATTCGCGCGGCCGGCACCGACAAGGCGTTGCTGCCGAGTGCCGCCGCGTTGCCGTGCATCGGCTCGATCAGGCGAACCGCCATCACTTCGCCGCTGTCGATCCGCGCGCCGCTCGCCGCCGCGGCCGGGGCTTCCGGTGGCGCGGTCGCATCGGTGCGGTCGAAGACGTGGTAGCTGGTCGCGCCGTCGGCGCGCGCGCGCGCCTCGAAGGCAGGAATGTCCTCGCGGCGCACGCGCTCGCTCCAGCCCATCGCGCTGACGGCGCCGGAGTCGAGCCAGTGCTGGGTCGCCAGCCGCATGTCGGAACGCGGCATGTTTCGGACGATGCTGAACACGCCGCGCAGCGCCTCGAGCGCGCGCAGCGGCTCCTCGAGCTGGGTGGCCAGGATCAGGGAAGCGCCGGACGCGTCGTGCCCGAACGAGGCGCGCAGCCTTTCGCTGTTCCAGCGCGACGCCTGGACGATGCCGAGGCCGAGGAATGCCACCACCAGCGTCATCGTCAGGCCGACCGGAAGCCGGCGCGGCGCCCACTCCGAACGCGGCCTGCCGATCAGGGTGAGGACGATCGGCGTCGCGATGAGCAGGCCGGCGAGGTCGCCGAGCCACCACGTCGCCCATGTCGCCCCGTGGTTGGCCGCCGTGATGAAGCCGCCGGCGCGCAACGCGGCGGTCGCGAGCGTCGCGTTGACGACGCTGCTCGCCGCGCAGCAGGCAAGAAAGCTGGCGACCTCGCGGGGCAAGGTCAGCGTCAGCGGTTGGCGCACGAAGCGGCGCACGAGCAGCGCGCCGGCCGCCGCCTGGAGCACGGCGGCGAGGGCGAGGGTGAACGCCAGCGCCCCCGTCGCCGGGCTGGCAAGGTCTCGCGGTGTCATGACCGACAGGGCGACCGCGAGGGCCCCGATGGCGACCCCGGCCAGCATGCGCCGGCCGAAGACGAGCACGCTGGCGAGCGCGATTCCGGCCGCCGGATAGAGCGGCGCAGCGAAAGCCGGCGGGATCGCCAGCTTCATCGCCGCCAGACCGGTGGCGAAGTACGCCAGCGCCGTCAGGGCCAGCGGCAATCCCCACTGCATCCAGCCATGGGGCGGGGAGGAGGCGGAGGCAGGGGCGGCGGAACGCGACATTGCCGAACGGCCGCGCCGGTCCCTAGACGTTGAACAGGAAGTTGAGAACGTCGCCGTCCTTGACGACGTATTCCTTGCCCTCGGCTCGCATTCGACCTGCCTCCTTGGCGCCTTGCTCGCCGCCCTGGGCGATGAAGTCGGCGAAGGCGATCGTCTGGGCGCGGATGAAGCCGCGCTCGAAATCGGTGTGGATGACGCCTGCCGCCTGCGGTGCCGTGTCGCCGACGTGGATCGTCCAGGCGCGCACCTCCTTCGGACCGGCGGTGAAGTAGGTCTGCAGGCCGAGCAGGGAGAAGGCGGCGCGGATCAGGCGCGCCAGGCCCGATTCGGTCTGGCCCATCTCGGCGAGGAACATCGCGCGATCGGCCTCTTCCATGTCGGCAAGCTCGGCCTCGGTCTTGGCCGAGATGGCCACGACCGGCGCGTGCTGCCGGTCGGCGAAGGCACGCAGCCGGTCGAGATGCGGGTTGTCCTCGAAGCCGTCCTCGGCGACGTTGGCGACGAACATCGCCGGCTTGGCGGTGATGAGGCAGAGCGGCTTCAGCACGGCCAGCTCTTCCTTGCTGAAGGCGATCGAGCGCACCGGCCGCGCCTGGTCGAGCGCCTCGTTGCATTTCTCGAGGACTTCGACCAGGCGCTTGGCCTCCTTGTCATTGCCCGACTTGGCCACCTTGGTCGAGCGCGCCAGGGTCTTGTCGACCGTCGCCAGGTCGGCGAGGCACAGCTCGGTCTGGATCACCTCGATGTCGGCGACCGGATCGATCTTGCCGGCGACGTGGATGACGTTGTCGTC
>JBDSLQ010000307.1:0-14033 GCA_039916285.1 Caldimonas sp. | reverse complement strand
GCGGTGGCGTCGCGCCAGAAGCCAGGCCGCCGCGAGACCGGAGATGCCGGCGCCGACGACGGCGATGTCGAGCGGGGTCGCGGAATCGTTTTCGGCCGGGCCGGCAGTCGTCATCGTCGATACCTCGAGCGCCGCGATGCCGCCTCGCGCGGGCGGGACTCGGACGTCCGCGACTTGTACGCGAGGGGGGCCGGTTTGGATCACGGCCGCATGCCGCTGTGATCCAATCCGCGCGCGCCGTCGTAGAAGGGGAATGGACATCGCACGCCGAGTCACCGCCGCCACGCCGGCCGCGGCCGGCGTGGCGAGGCTGACCGTCGTGACGCCGCAGCGAGGCCGGGGAGCGATGCCGACGAGCGAGGAGATGAACGTTCTGATGCGGGCGGTCGCGGTCGACGGCGACCGCCAAGCGTTCGCGGTCCTGTTCAAGCACTTCGCGCCGCGCGTCGCGACCTACCTCGTGCGCGGCGGCACGCCGGCGGCGAGCGCGGAGGAACTGGCGCAGGAAGCGATGGTCCTGCTCTGGCGCAAGGCGGCGAGCTTCGACCCGGCGCGCGCCGGGGTTTCGACCTGGATTTTCACGATCGCCCGCAACCTGCGCATCGACCGCCACCGGCGCGCCGGCCGCGCCGGCCCGGACGGCGGCGACGCAGGCGTTGCGATCGAGCCCGACGAGCACGCCGACCCGGCCGCCTCGCCCGAGGAACGGCTCGGCGAGCTGCAACGCGAGCGCGCCGTCCGGGCCGCGCTGCGCCAGCTCTCGCCCGACCAGGCGCGAGTGCTGCAGCTCTCCTTCTTCGCCGAAACACCGCACGCCGAGATCGCGCGTGAGCTGTGCATTCCGCTCGGCACCGTCAAGTCGCGGATCCGGCGTGCCATGCAAAACCTTCGTCGCCTGATCGACGCATAGTCGATTCCACCGAATGAGTCACCACCATCCCGACGAAGCCTTGCTGACGGCGCTCGCCGCCGGCACGCTGGCGCGCGGCCCGGCCGTCGTCACCGCCGCCCACGCCGAACGTTGCCCGCGTTGCCGCGCGCACCTGCGCGAGCTCGATGCCGTCGGCGGGGCGCTCCTCGAAGCGGCCGAGCCGGCGTTGCTGGCGCCCGAGGCGCTGGCGCGGACGCTGGCGCGAATCGACGCGGCGCCCCCCGCGCCTGCGGCGAGGCCGCCGGCAGGTCGACCGCCACGCGACGCAGCTCGTTTTCTCGCCGGCTTGCCCGCCGGCATGGCGTGGCCGCAGAGCCTTGCCGGCAGCATCCCGGGCGGCTGGCACTGGCTCGGGCCGGGCATGCGCTGGAGCCGGGTCAGGCTCGCCGACGACCGCGCCGCCAACGTCTTCCTGCTGCGCATCGCCGCCGGCAAGAGCCTGCCTTCGCACAGCCATGCCGGCGTCGAGCTGACCCAGGTCCTGCACGGCGCGTTCCATGACGGCCGCGAGCGCTTCGACGCCGGCGACTTTGACGAGGCCGACGGCAGCATCCATCACCAGCCCGTGGTCGAGCCGGGCAGCGAGTGCATCTGCCTCGCCTCGGTCGAGGGGCGCGTCGCCTTCGACGGCCGGCTTGCGCGGACGCTCGGGTCGCTGATCGGCATGTAGCCGCAGGCGCGGCGCTGCACTGCGTGCGGCGTCTGTCGATCGGCGTGCGACGGGCTCAGGGCGCCGATGGCGCGCCGGTCAGCCACGCCGTGATGCGGCAGCCCGCCGCCGCCGCGACCGCGGTGACAAAGGCTCCCCAGGCGAGATCGGCGAACGTCACCTTCCACGACCAGCCGCGCAAGGTCGCCTGGTTGGTGAGGTCGTAGGCGCCGTAGGCGACGAGGCCGAGCAGCGCACCCAGGCCGAGTGCCGTCGTCCAGCGGCCGCTCTCGAGCCCGGGCAGCACGGCGAAGACGAGCACGCCGACGAAATAGAGCGCGTAGAACGCCGCCGCCGCCGCCATGTCGGGACGCTCGAGCATCAGCCGGCCGAGCTCGGCGCGGTACAGCCGGTCGGCCATGGTCGTCAGCCAGACGGCATCGAGCGCGAGAAAGACGACCGCGGTCGAGGCATAGGCGATCGACGCCTGCTTGAGGTTCATGCGGCTCTCCGGTTCAGCGTGGGCTTGCCTGCGGCATCTTGCGCAGGCGGCTCGCGTCGTAGCCTTGCGCGGCGACGAACGCGGTCAGCCTTTCCATGTCGGCGGCGGCGATCGCCGGCGTACGCGCCATGATCCAGACGTAGTCGCGCTTCTCGCGCGCGACGATCACCTGCGAGTAGTCGGCGGCGAGGTAGGAGATCCGGTAGTCGGCCTTGAGGGGCCAGAGGTACTGCTGTCCCCAGACCGCGTTGCCGGTGCCGGCGACGACGAAGCCGCGCGATCCGATGCGCCGACGCGGGCCGTCGAAGGCGCCGTCGTTGAACGAGAAGGTCGTCGCGACGGTGCCGTCGGCGGAGAGCTCGTAGCTGTCGACCGGGTTGTAGGCGTTGCGCTCCAGGAAGGTCGGGATGGCGGCGATCACATGCCAATCGCCCATGAAGCGGGCGAGGTCGACGTCGGCGGCGAGCGGCAGCGGCGGGAGCGATCGCTCCGGCGCGGTGGCGCAGGCGGCGAGCACGGCGGCGGCCGCGCCGGCAGCCACGGCAAGGGCGAATCGTTTGCTGGGCATGTGTCGGATGTCCTCGAGAAAATAGGGTCAGTGGCGCGGGCGCGGCAGCCCGGGGAAGAAGGAAGGCGTGCGCGCGATGTAGTCGCGGTAGGCGGGGCGGCGTTGGCCAATGTCCTGCTCGAGGAGGCTCACGCCGGAGACCTTGAGCAGCAGCACCGTCATCAGCAGCGGCGAGACGAGGCACCATGCACCGGCGGCGCCGGCGCCGGCCAAGGCCATCATGGTCAGGCCCCACCAGACGCACGCCTCGCCGAAGTAGTTGGGGTGGCGCGTGTAGCGCCAAAGGCCCCGGTCCATGACCTGGCCGGCGCTCGCGGGATCGGCCTTGAAGCGGCTCATCTGCGCGTCGCCGATCGCCTCGAAAGCGATGCCGAAGGCGGCGATCGCCGCGCCAATGGCATCGAGCGCGCCGAACGGCCGCGTGCCGGCCATGCCGGCGAGGAACGGCGCCGCGACGATCCCGGCCAGCACCGCCTGCAGCGCGAAGACGAGGTAGAGGCTCTTCAGCGGGAAGCCCGGCTCGTTGCGGGCGCGGATCGCCTGGTAGCGCCGGTCTTCGCCGTGGCCCCAGTTGCGCCGCGTGATGTAGACGCAGAGGCGCAGCGCCCAGGCCAGCACGAGCGCGAGCATCAGCCCGGCACGCAGCCCCGCCGCCGGCAGCCGGATCCAGCAGACGATCGCCGCAGCGGCGATGAAGACCGGCCACATGCGGTCGACCAGGCTGGCGTCGCGGCGGGCGACGCTGGCGGCCCACGTCGCCAGGGACAGCGCGGCAACGACAGCCATCGCCTCGAGCGCGACCGCGCCCAGGCTCATCGAGCGCGTCTTTCGAACAGGTAGTGCGAGACCCACCACTGCTGGCCGCCGGCGTGGCCGAACAGCTCGGCGACCGACATGAAGAAGAGGCGCCAGCGCATCCACCAGACCGCCGCGTCGGCGCCGTAGAGGGTCGCGAACATCGGCATCAGGGCGCCGTGCTGGCGATCCATGTTGCGCAGCCACGCCTCGGCGGTGCGCTGGTAGTGGGTGCCGTCCCAGCGCCAGCGCTCGACGAGGCGCAGATCGTCCTGGAAGCGCAGCGCCAGGTCGTCGCTGGGCATCTGGCCGCCCGAGAAGAAGTGGCGGCTCATCCAGTCGCTCGCGTCGCGCTCGACGAAGGGATACGGCGCGCCGCGGTGCGCAAACACGTGCATGAAGAAGCGGCCCTCCGGCGCCAGCCAGCGCGCGACGTTGGCGAGCGCGCGCGGCCAGTTGCGCAGGTGCTCGAACATCTCGACCGAGACGATGCGGTCGAAGCGCTCGGCGATGTCGAAGCCGTTCATGTCGCGCGTGAGCACGTCGACGTTGACCAGGCCGCGCCGCCTCGCCTCGGCCTCGATGTGCTCGCGTTGCGAATGCGAGTTGGAGAGCGCGGTGATGCGGGCGGCCGGATAGCGCTCGGCCATCCACAGCGTCAGCGAGCCCCAGCCGCAGCCGAGCTCGAGGATGCGCTGGCCATCGCCGAGGCCGGCGCGCTCGCACGTCGCCCGCAGGGCCGCGGCCTCGGCCTCCTCGAGTGTCGCGTCGTCGCTCGGCCACCAGCAGCTGCTGTACTTGCGATGCGGCCCGAGCACGGCGCCGAAGAACGCCGCCGGCAGCTCGTAGTGCTGCTCGTTTGCCTTCTCGGGGAGCGGGGCGATCGGGGCCTGCCGCATCTCGGCGACGAAGGCCTCCGCCAGCGCCGCGGTCGCTTCGACATCGCCGTCGCGGAGCTCGGCCAGGCGCGCCTTCAGCAGGCGCTGGATGCCGAGCCGGACGACCCGGTCGGGGACGCGGCCCTGCTCGACCCAGTGGACGGCGGCTGCGGTGGCGTTCGACATGCGCTTCCTTGCGACGCGGAGCGACGCTCCTCGCCCCTCCTACGTCGGCGTCTGCGCTTTGGATCACCCGGCGCGCTGGAGGATCGACCGGGCGCCGCGGCGCGACGTCAGCCCGATGCCGCTTTCGCCTTCAGGGCACGCGCGAGCAGGCGCGGTGCGTTCGCGCACTCGGTCCAGGCGGCGAAGGCGTCCGTCGGGCCGCGCCAGCGCAGCGCGTCGACGCGCCGAAAGAGCGGCGCGTCGGTGTGCAGCGTCGCCAATCGCTTGAACAGCAGGGCGAGCGGCAGGCGATCGCCGAGCACGCCGGCCGGGAAAGCTTCGAGCGGACCATGGCGGTCGAGGAGCCGCGCTGCACCGACGGCGCCGATGCCGTCGATCCCCGGGTAGCCGTCGGCGGCGTCGCCGACCAGCGCGAGGTAGTCGGGGATCAGCGCCGGCTCGACGCCGAACTTGGCGCGCACGCCGGCAGCGTCGCGGATCGCCTTGCCGCGCCGGTCGACCTGGACGACGCGATCGGCACGGACGCATTGCGCCAGGTCCTTGTCGGGCGTCCAGATGCAGACCTTCTCGACCGCCGGGTCGGCGTCGGCAAGGTGCGCCGCCGAAGCGAGCGCGTCGTCAGCCTCGAGCTCGACCATCGGCCAGACCGCGACGCCCATCGCCGCGAGCGCGTCCTCGAGCGGATGGAACTGCGCGAAGAGCGCCGGCTCGATGCCCGCTCCGGTCTTGTAGCCGGGCCACAGATCGTTCCGGAACGACTCGATGACGTGGTCGGTCGCGACGCCGACGTGCGACTCGCCGTGCTCGACGATCTCGAGCACCGACTGCAGCACGCCGACGACGGCGCCGAGCGGTCGGTCGGTGCCCTTCGTGAACCGGCGCAATCCGTAGAAGTGCCGGAACAGCTCGTAGGTGCCGTCGACCAGGTGGACGATCATGACGTGAGGCCCTCGATTCGCGGAAGCATAGAAGATCGCCGCGGCGCAAAACGCGTAAGCTCTTCCCGCCGCAGCCTCGGAGAGGAAGATGTCCGTCAGCCCCTTGATCTCGCCGCGCATCGCCGACGTCGCCGAGGCCCGCATCCACCTCGCCGCGGCGCACCGGCTCGCGGTGCTGCACGAGCTCGAGGAGGGCATCGACAACCACTTCACGATGAACGTGCCGGGCCGCGACGGCCAGTACTTCATCCTGCCGTTCGGCCTGCACTGGTCGGAAGCGAGCGCGAGCAACCTGATCGTCTTCGACGAAGCCGGGCGCGTCGTCGAGGGCGAGGGATCGCTCGAGCTCTCGGCGCAGTGCATCCACGTGCCGATCCACCGCGTCACCGGCGCGCGCGTCGTCCTGCACACCCACCAGACGTGGGCCACCGCCCTCAACATGCTGGTCGACAACCGCGTGGTGTCGGCGACGCAGACGTCGGCGTTCTTCCACGGCGAGATCGCCTACGACGACGACTACACCGGCGTCGCCGCGACGCTCGGCGAAGGCGAGCGCCTGGCCGCGCTGATGGGAACCAGGCCGATCGTCTTCATGAAGAACCACGGCGTCCTGGTCACCGGCGCGAGCGTGGCGCAGGCGTACCGGCGGCTGTATCGGATCGAGCGCGTCTGCCGCAACCAGATCCTGGCGCTCAGCACCGGCCGGCAGCTGCAGGTGCTCCCGGACGAGATCGCCGAGCGCGTGAAAGCGCCGAACCCCGACGACAGCCATCCGCGCGGCGAGCGCGAGCGGCTGTTCTTCGAGGCGATGATGCGCATCCTCGATCGCCAGCTGCCGGGGTACCGCGACTGACGCCAGCGGCGTTCTGCCGGCAGGTGGGGCACGCGTGGACCGCGTCGATGCCGTCGTCGTCGGGGCCGGTGCGGTCGGCCTCGCGGTGGCGCGCGAGCTCGCGCTGCGCGGCCGCGAGACGATCGTGCTCGAGGCCACCGCCGGCATCGGCAATGGCGTCAGCTCGCGCAATAGCGAGGTCATCCACGCCGGCCTGTACGACGCGCCCGGGTCGCTCAAGGCGCAGCTCTGCGTCGCTGGCCGGCGCCTGCTCTATCCGTATTGCGAATCGCGCGGCGTCGGCCATCGGCGCTGCGGCAAGCTGGTCGTCGCGGCGACGCCGGCGCAGGTCGAGCTGCTGCGGGCGATCGAGCGGCGCGCGGTCGGCAACGGCGTCGAGGGGCTGCGCTGGCTGAGCGGCGCCGAAGCACGCGAGCTCGAACCCGCGCTGCACGGCGAGGCAGCGCTGCTGTCGACGGTGACCGGGATCATCGACAGCCACGCGCTGATGCTCGCCTACCTCGGCGATCTCGAGAACGCCGGCGGCGCGCTGGTCGTGCGCTCGCCGTTCGAGAGCGCCGTCGTCTGCGGCGACGGCTTCATCGTTCGCGTCGGCGGCGACGCGCCGCTCGAGATCGGCGCGGGCGTGCTAGTCAATGCCGCGGGGCTGCACGCGCCAGCGCTCGCCCATCGCATCGATGGGCTCGCCCCGGCCCCTGTCCCGCGCGCCTGGTTCGCCAAGGGCAACTACTACTCGCTCGCCGGCCGCTCGCCGTTCGCGCACCTGATCTATCCCGTCCCCGAGCCGGGCGGCCTCGGCGTGCACCTGACGCTCGACCTCGCCGGCCAGGCGCGCTTCGGTCCCGACGTCGAGTGGCTCGACGTCGAGTCGCCCGACGTCATCGACTACACCGTCGACCCGGCGCGGAGCACCCTGTTCTATGCCGCGATCCGGCGCTACTGGCCGGGACTGAAAGACGGCGCGCTCGCGCCGGCGTACAGCGGCGTGCGGCCCAAGCTGCAGGGACCGGGCGCTCCGGCGAGCGACTTCATGCTGCAGGGTCCGCAAGTGCACGGCGTCGCCGGCCTGATGAACCTGTACGGGATCGAATCGCCCGGATTGACGGCGAGCCCGGCGATCGCGGCCGAGGTCGTTCATCGGCTCGGCGTCTGAGCCCGCGGCTCGGATCGATCCCTGTCTTGACCCCTGCCCGGAACCGCGATCCACTCGGTCGCGGGAGACCCCCGCGCGACGGAGGCACGGAGATGACGGAACGCGAGCTGCGGCGGCTTGTCGACCAGGTGCGAAGCGGCGCGCTGCCGCGGCGCCGGTTCGTCGAGCGCATGCTCGGCCTCGGCCTGACCGTGCCGATGGCGGGCATGATGATGATGCAGGCCGGCATCGCCTCGGCGCAGACCGCGCCGCCGTACAAGCCGACGCGGCGCGGCGGCGGCGGCACGCTGCGGATCCTGGAGTGGCAGGCGCCGACGCTCCTCAACCCCCACTTCGCCACCGGCGCGAAGGACGGCTTCGGGTCGCGCATCTTCTACGAGCCGCTCGCCCAGTGGGATGCGGACGGCCATCTCGAGGCCGTGCTGGCGGCGGAAATTCCGAGCCGCGACAACGGCGGGCTCGCCCCGGATGGCCGCAGCGTGGTCTGGAAGCTGAAGCGCGGCGTGACCTGGGCCGACGGCCAGCCTTTCACCGCCGACGACGTGATCTTCAACTGGCAGTTCGCGATCGAGCCGGCGGCGGCGACGGTCACGGCCGGCAGCTACCGCAGCCTGAGGATGGAGAAGATCGACTCGCACGCGGTGCGCGTCGTGTTCGATGCGCCGTCGCCGTTCTGGCCCGGCCAGTATTCCCAGGTCATGCTCGTGCCCAAGCACCTGTTCGCGCCGTTCAGCGGCGCCAGATCGCGGGAGGCGCCGAACAACAACCGGCCCGTCGGCACCGGCGCCTACACCTTCGTCGACTTCAAGCCAGGCGACCTGCTGCATGCCGATCTCAATCCGCGCTACCACCTGGCGAACCGCCCCCATTTCGACCGCCTCGAGCTGAAGGGCGGAGGCGATGCGGCCTCGGCAGCGCGCGCGGTCCTGCAAACCGGCGAATACGACTACGCCGGCTCGCTCATCGTCGAGGACGAGGTGCTGAAGCGAATGGAAGCAGGCGGCAAAGGCCGCGTGCAGCTGCTGAGCGCGAGCGCGACCACGGCGATCTACCTGAATTTCACCGATCCCGGCACCGAGATCGACGGCGAGCGCTCCAACCCGAAGACCCGTCACCCGCTCTTCAGCGATGCACGCGTGCGGCGCGCCATCGGTCACCTCCTGGATCGCCAGACGATCGAGAGCTACATCTACGGCCGTCTCGGCGTCGCCACCACGAACTACATCAACGTGCCGGCACGCTACCGAAGCACCCGCACCGGGGCGGAATACAGCATCGCCAAGGCAGGCGCGCTGCTCGACGCGGCCGGATGGAAGCCCGGCGCCGATGGCGTGCGCGAAAAGGGCGGCAAGAAACTGTCGCTGCTGTTCCAGGCCTCGATCGGCTCGATCACCCAAAAACTGCAAGCGGTGGTGAAGCAGACGGCGCAGAAGGCGGGCATCCGGATCGAGCTGAAGGGCGTCGTTGCCAGCGTCTTCTTCTCGTCCGATGTCGGCAACCCCGACACCTACGGCAAGTTCATCGCCGACATCCAGACCTACAACTGGACCAACGCCAGCCCCGACCCGGAAGGCCTCATGCAGTGCTTCGTGTCGTGGGAAATCTGCTCGAAGGCGAACAAGTGGCTGGGGCAGAACCTGGTGCGCTGGCAGAACGCCGAGTTCGACACGCTCTTCCGCGCCGCCGAGACGGAGCTCGACGCCGTCAGGCGCGCAGAACTTTTCATCCGAATGAACGACCTCGTCGTCGCCGACGGCTACGTGCTGCCGATCATCGCCCGCATGACCGCGCGCGCGATGAATCGGCGCCTGGTCGCGCCCTTGTCGGGCTGGCAGAACGACATGGCCTCGCTGCCGCACTGGTACAGCGAGGGATGAACGTCGGCGCTGCCGCGCTGCTCGCACGCGCCCAGCCGTAGGATCGCGGCATTCCGCCCGGCGCCGCGCGCGCCGGCGTGCCAGCCCCAATTCCATTGCTCCGGAGAATCTCGATGCCCCGCGTCATCAATTTCAGCGCCGGCCCTGCCGTCCTGCCCGAATCGGTCTTGCGACAGGCCGCCGACGAGATGCTCGACTGGCGCGGCAGCGGCATGTCGGTCATGGAGATGAGCCACCGCGGCAAGGAGTTCATCGCCATCCACGCCGAGGCCGAGGCGCTGCTGCGCGAGCTGCTGGCGATCCCGGCGAACTACAAGGTGCTCTTCATGCAGGGCGGCGCGATCGGTGAGAACGCGATCGTGCCGATGAACATGCTGCGCGGCAAGGCCGGTGCCGACTACATCCACACCGGGGAGTGGTCGAAGAAGTCGATCGCCGAGGCGAAGAAGTACGCCAAGGTCAACATCGCTGCGAGCGCCGAGGCGAGCCGGTTCACGAGCATCCCGGCGCGCGACACGTGGCAGCTCGATCCTGGCGCGGCCTACGTGCACATCTGCGCCAACGAGACGATCGGCGGCGCCGAATACCACTTCACGCCCGACACCGGCAGCGTGCCGCTCGTCGCCGACATGTCGAGCAACATCCTGTCGCGCCCGGTCGACGTGGCGAAGTACGGCCTGATCTACGGCGGCGCGCAGAAGAACATCGGGCCGGCGGGGCTGACGATCGTGATCGTCCGTGACGACCTGATCGGCCAGGCGCACCCGCTCACGCCCTCGGCCTTCGACTACAAGCAGCAGGCCGACAACGACTCGATGCTCAACACGCCGCCGACCTACGCCGTCTACATCGCCGGGCTCGTGTTCCGCTGGCTGAAGGAACGCGGCGGCCTGGCGGCGATGGCCGAGATGAACCGCGCCAAGGCCAAGCTCCTGTACGACTTTCTCGACGGCAGCGCGTTCTTCAGCAACCCGGTCGCGCGCACTGACCGCTCGCTCATGAACGTGCCGTTCCGCCTCAAGGACGAAGCCCTCGACGACGCCTTCCTGAAGGGCGCGGCCGCGCGGGGAATGGTGCAGCTGAAGGGCCACCGCTCGGTCGGCGGCATGCGCGCCTCGATCTACAACGCGATGCCGATCGAGGGCGTTCAGGCACTGGTCGGGTACCTGAAGGAATTCGAGGCCGAGCATGGCTGAGCGGCTCGGCATCCTGGTCATCAACCAGATCTCGACGTCGGGGCTGTCGCGGCTGCCGCCCGAGACCTACCGCGTCGGCAAGGACATCTCCGATCCGGTTGCCATCATCGTCCGCTCGGCGGACCTGCACGCGACCGCGATCCCGGCGAGCGTGCGCGCGATCGGCCGCGCCGGCGCCGGCACCAACAACATCCCGGTGAAGGCCCTCAGCGAGCGCGGCGTGCCGGTGTTCAACGCACCGGGCGCGAACGCCAACGCGGTCAAGGAGCTGGTGCTCGCCGGCATGCTGATGGCGGCGCGCCAGATCGCGCCTGCATTGCGCTTCGTCGGCGCGCTCGACACGGCCGGGCCCGACCTCGAGCAGGCGGTCGAGGACGGCAAGAAGGCGTTCGCCGGCTACGAGCTCTGCGGCCAGACGCTCGGCATCATCGGCCTCGGCAAGATCGGCTGCCTGGTCGCCGACGCCGCCATCAAGCTCGGCATGAACGTGCTCGGCTTCGACCCCGACATCACCGTCGACGCGGCGTGGAGCCTGCCCTCGCAGGTGCGCCGCGCGACCAGCGTCAACGACGTCCTCGGGCAGGCGCAGTTCGTGACGCTGCACGTGCCGCTGGTCGAGGCGACACGCCATCTCGTCAACGTCGGCAACATCGGCTTGATGAAGCGCGGCGCCGTGCTGCTCAACTTCAGCCGCGACGGTGTCGTCGCCGACGCCGCCGTGGGCGATGCGCTCGCGTCGCACCGGCTCAGCCAGTACGTGTGCGATTTTCCCGGCGCTGCCCTGCATGGCCACCCGCAGGTGATCGCCCTGCCCCACCTCGGCGCCTCGACGCGCGAGGCCGAGGACAACTCGGCGGTGATGGTCGTCGACCAGCTGCGCGACTACCTCGAGAACGGCAACCTCACGAACGCGGTGAACTTTCCACAGGTGACGATGGCGCGCGAGTCGGCGTACCGAGTCGCCATCGCCAACGCCAATGTGCCGAACATGCTCGGCCAGATCTCGACCGCGATGGCGCAGGCCGGTCTGAACATCCACAACATGGTCAACAAATCGCGCGGCGAGATGGCCTACACGCTAGTCGACGTCGACAGCCCGGTGCTGCCCGAAGTGCAGGCCGGGCTGGCCGCGATCAAGGGCGTGCTGGCGGTGCGCTACCTGCCGGCCTGAGCGGCCGCGCAGGACCGCATGTGACGCTCAGCCGCGCAGCAGGCGCGGCGACCGTCGGGTGGCGGCGCTCTGCGGGAACAGGGCACGCCCGACGCGTTCCGGGTCGATGCCGAAGCACTCGCCTGCCGCCGAGGCGATCAACGCATCGAGCCCCATCGTCGGCTGCAAGTCGCGACCCTGGTAGAGCGCCGGCGCGGCCAGGCCCGGCCAGTCCGAGAGCACGCGGCCGCCGTCGACGCCGCCGCCGAGCAGCATCGCCGCCGACGCCGTGCCGTGGTCGGTGCCACCGGTGCCGTTGGCCGCCGCGGTGCGGCCGAACTCGGTGGCCACGAGCACCGTGGTCTCGGCCCACGCCGCACCGAGACCGTCGCGCAGCGCCGCGATCGTCGCGTCGAGCGCCTTCAGGCGGTTGGTCATGCGCGGCGCCTGGGCGCTGTGCGTGTCCCATCCCTCGCTCTCGAGCATGGCGATGCGCGGGCCGTCGGGCCGGGCGAGGAAGCTCGCGGCGAGGCGGCCAAGCTCGCCCGGGCTCTGCCGCGGTGCAGGGCTCATCGCCATCGCGCGCGCGTCCATCGCCGTCGACCACAGGGCGTGCAGCTGCGCGTCGTTGGCGTACAGCGCATGGACGCGCTGCAGCAGGTCGTCGGGTGCCTGGCGCTGCGCGGCCGGCGCGTACGAAATGACGTCGGCTGCGCCGCGCAGCGCCAGCGGCACCGTCGGCGCGATCGCGATCGCTTCGCCGTTGCGGCGCGGCAGCAAGCCGACGAGCCGGTTCAGCCAGCCGTCCTTGACGTCGTGCGGTGCGGCGCTGCCGGTCTCGAGGACGTTCTGGCCGTCGAAGTGCGAACGCTCGCGATACGGCGAGGCGACCGCGTGGACGAACAACGCCTGCTTGGCTTCGTACAGCCCGGCGGTCTCGACCAGCGCCGGATGGAGCGCGAACAGGCCGTCGAGCCGGGTCGCCGCGGCGACGTCGATGACGAGCGCGCCGCGCAGTCGCGCATACCCGGGATCGGCGTAGGGGGCGACGATGTCGAGCCCGTCGGCGGCGCCGCGCTGGATGATGAAGACGAAGCGGCGCTCGGTCGCGGCGCGCGCCACGACCAGGCCCGGCGCGACCAGCAGGCTGCCCGCGCCGAAGGCGGCGAGCCGGAGGAAGCGGCGGCGCGAACGGGGTGAGGTCGACATTGCCTATCTCCTCATGAACTCCGGCGATGCGAGCAGCAGCGCCAGCGCGGTCGCCGGGCTGTCGGAACGCGCGATCGCCGTTTCCGTCGCCGCCGAGAGCCCGCCCGGCAGCAGCTGCGGGCCGAGCGCTCGGGCGTCGAGCATGCCGCCGGCGCGCGCGGCGAAGCGCTGCGCCAGCTCGACGCGGCGCATCAGCGCATCGGGCGCGGCCCAGCTCGCCGCGATGTCGTCGAAGCCGGCCGGCGAGCCGGGGCGCCAGGTCGGATGGCCGAGCTGCGCCAGCATCGGCGCGAGCTCCTGGCCGCGCAGGTCGCGCCAGCCGAGGCCACGCAACGCCGACAGCGTCCATTCCCACGGCGTCTTGAACTTGGCCGGCTCGGGCTGCCAGACCTCGGGCGAATCGATCAAAACTCGATACACCGTCGCCAGGTCGCCGCCGCTGTTCAGGAACGCCTTCTCCAGCCGGTCGACCAGCGCTGGCGGCGGCACGTCGCCTCCGAAGTGGCGCGCCAGCTTGGTCGCGACATGGCGCGCCGTCGTCGGCGCACCCGCGAGCCGGTGCAGGATGGCGAGCACCTGCGCTTCGCCGGCGGCCTCGTAGCGTTCGCCGAGGACGCTGCGCGCGCCCGGCTCGTGCAGCGCCGCGACGAAGACGAAGCGGCCCGGCTCGCCGCTCGTTCGCACGCCGTACGGCGCGGCCGTCGCGCCGACGCTCCATCCGGTGAGCGCGCGGGCGAGCTCGGTGACGTCGTCCTGGCTGTAGCCGCTGCGCACGCCGGTCGTGTGCAGCTCGAGGATCTCGCGCGCGAGGTTCTCGTTGAGGCCGCGCCGCCGCTGGGGGTCGGCTGCTGCGGCGCGCCGCCCGACCACGCTCTCCGGACCGATCGAGCGAACCTGGTCGAGGTAGATCAGCATCGCCGGATGGCGCTCGACGGCGACGAGCATCGCCTCGAACGAGCCGAACACGTGGGGCCGGATCGCCTCGGCCTCGAACGCGCCGGCGATCGACCCGACCTGTGGCTTCTCGATCGAGACCGCGAAGTGGTTGGCCCAGAAGTGGACCAGCCGCTCGGCGAACGGCGCCGGCGTGACGAGCGCCGTCGCGATCCGCGCAGAAACCGCGGCGCGGTAGCGGTCGCGCACCTCGA
>JBDSLQ010000306.1:0-3118 GCA_039916285.1 Caldimonas sp. | reverse complement strand
GCCGACATCTGCCGCGCCAGCACGTTGCCGAGCAGCGAGATGCTCTTGATGTCGCCGCGCTCCCAGCGGAAGTCGCGCGCGCTGATGCAGGCGACGCCGCGATGGCGCTGCTCGCCGGAGACGGGCTTCATCGCGTTCACCATCATGAAGACGGTCGGCTCGACCCCGGCCGGCATGACATGGTCGCGCGGCGCGACGCCGCGCGTCACCTGGATGTAGACGAGCTGGTCGGCGGTGCCGCCGCGATCGGCGAAGGCGGCGATGAGCTTGCGGCAGCGCTCGAGCCACTGGTCGCGGCTGAGCGGATTCGTCATTCGCAGCTTGGCCAGGCTGCGGCCGAGGCGGGCCATGTGCTCGTCGAAGCGGAAGACCTTCCTGCCATAGACCGGCACCACCTCGTAGATGCCGTCGCCGAAGATGAAGCCGCGGTCGAGCACCGAGACCCTGGCCTCGGGCAGCGGCACGTACTCGCCGTTCAGGTAGCAGAGCGAATCGGGAAGTTCTTTATGCATGGCGCCTCCGCGGCCGGTCATTGTCTTCCCGGAGGTCCTACTTGACCCAGAGCCGGATCGCGTCCCAGGCGCGGCCGACGATGCCGCTCGGCTCGACCGGCTCCATGACCACCAGCGGCACGTCCGCGAGCGGCGTGCCCGACGAAGTAGAGACCAGGATGCGGCCAACCTTCTGGCCCTTGGCGAGCGGGGCGACGAGCGGGTCGCTGCGCTCGACCTTGGTCTGCAGCTTGGCGCCCTCGCCGCGCGGCACGCTCACGTAAAGCGCCCCCGCCGCGCCGAGCCTGGCGACGTTCGCCGTGCCCTTCCACACCTGCGGCGTGACGATCGCCTTGCCGTCGTCGAACAGGCGCACGGTGTCGAACGCCTGGAAGCCCCAGTTCAGGAGCTTCTGGCTCTCGTTCGCACGAGACTCCATCGACACCGTGTTGAGGACGACGGTCATGATCCGCCGCTTGCCCGCGCCGCCCGCGGGGCCCAGGTTCGGAAACTCCCGCTGCGCCGTCGCGAGCAGGCAGTAGCCGGCCGAATCGGTGTAGCCGGTCTTCATGCCGTCGACCGTCGGGTCGCGCCGGAGCAGGAGGTTGCGATTGGGCTGGGCGATGTTGTTGTACTTGTATTCCTTGATCGAGTAGTACGGGAAGTACTCGGGGAAGTCGCTGATGATGTGCGCCGCGATGACGCCGATGTCGCGCGCCGTGCTGCGATGCCCCGGCTCGGTCAGGCCGGTGACGTTCTTGAAGCTAGTGTTCTTCAGGCCCCAGGCCTGTGCCTGCCGGTTCATCATCCCCACGAAGACGTCGACGCTGCCGCCGACGCTCTCGGCCAGCGCGACCGCGGCGTCGTTGCCGCTCTGCACGATCAGGCCCTTCAGCAGCTCATCGACCTTGGGCGTCATCGTCGTGTCGATGAACATCAGCGAGCCGCCGCCCTTTCGCTCCGACCAGGCGAGCTTGGAGATCGGCAGCGCCTGCTCGAGCGTCAGCTTCTTGTCGCGCAACGCCTGGAAGACGACGTAGGCGGTCATCAGCTTGGTCAGCGACGCCGGGTCGGCCGAGGCATCGGCGTCGCGCTCGGCGAGCGTCTGCCGGGTCGTCAGGTCGAGGACCACGAAGCTCTTCGCGGCGACCTCGGGCGGTTGCGGTGCCTGCGCGCCGGCGGCGGCAGCGAAGACGAGCAGGAGGGCGGCGAGGAAGGAGCGCGGCGATGGACAGAAGACAGGCATGGGAACGGAAGGCACAAGGGATGGGGGAAGGAGGGCCCGCGGTCAGACCGTGGCGAGGTCGTGCAGTTCACGCACGATGACTTTTTTCAGCAGCGAGATCTGGCCGTGGAAGAAGTGGCCGACCCCAGGAAAGACGATGACCGGGAGATTCTGCGGTCGCGCCCAGTCGAGGGTCGCGGCGAGCGGAACGACGTCGTCGCTCTCGCCGTGGATGACCAGCGTGTCGGCGGGAACGTTCGCCACGTGCTGTTTTTCGGTCGAGGGGCCGACCAGGACGAGCCGCCGCGGCGAGTCGGCGGTGCCGAGGCGCTGCGTGACCTCGACCGCGACGTAGCCGCCGAAGGAAAAGCCGGCGAGCAGATAAGGCAGCCCCGCGAACTCCTCGCGGCCGCGCCAGGCGGCGACGACGGCGAGGGCGTCGTCGACCTCGCCGTGGCCTTCGTCCCAGACTCCTTCCGACGCGCCCACGCCGCGGAAGTTGAAGCGCACACTCGCCCAGCCGAGCTCGAGACAGGCGCGCGCGATCGTCTGCACGACCTTGTTGTCGAGCGTGCCGCCGAACTGCGGGTGGGGGTGGCAGGCGATGGCGAGGCCGCGCGGCGCTTCGGCGGGCCGGTCGATCGCGCACTCGATCCGCCCGGCCGGCCCGGTGATCTGCTCGCGCACCGTTCTCGGTGTCATGGCGGGCCCGGGCTCGCTAGCGGCCGACGTCGGGGGAAAGCAGGAGCCTGGTCACGACCTCGCCCCGCTTGAGATGCGAATCGACGATCTCGTCGATGTCGCTCTTGTCGACGTACGTGTACCAGACCCCCTCGGGATAGACGACCGCCACCGGCCCGCCGGCGCAGCGGTCCAGGCAGCCGGCCTTGTTGACACGCACCTGTCCGGGGCCCGACAGGCCGGCCTTCTTGATGCGCGACTTGCAGTGGTCGAAGCCCTCGTTGGCGCCATCGTGGGCGCACGATTTCTCGCCCTTGTCCCGGTCGTTGAGGCAGAAGAAGATATGGCGCGGGTAGTAGGGATCCGGCATTCGGGAATCAGGTCGGAGCGGGCTGAGGCCGAAGCCTACACGGCACGATGACCCATCGCGCTCAGAGGCTCTCCGAGGGGTCGAAGTCAAGCTCGACCTTGGCGCCGTTCGGGTCGTAGCTGAACAGCTGCCAGATGCCCGATTCCTTCTGCCGGCGCAGGTCGTACTTGACGGTCGCGGCATCGAAGCGCGCCTTCACGCCCTTGACGTCGCTCGCCGAGAAGGCCATGTGGTCGATGACGCCGGCTCGCTGGGCCGGCGGCTTGCGGTCGAAGTACAGGTGCAGGATCGCCTGTGGCGCGTCGCCGTACAGCCAGGCGCCGTCGAAGCCGAGGTCGGGCCGCGCGCCGA
>JBDSLQ010000305.1:0-10201 GCA_039916285.1 Caldimonas sp. | reverse complement strand
TGCTCTGCTTGTCGTAGCAGACCATCACCGCGCAGCCCTTGTAGTCGATGCCGTACTCGGTGTTGTCGTAGCCGATGCGCTTGATCGTGTCGCGCGCGACCTGGATGTAGTCGACGTGGGCGTTGGTGGTGATCTCGCCGGCGAGGACGACCAGACCGGTGTTGCAGAGCGTCTCGGCGGCGCCGCGCGAGCGCGGGTCCTGCTTGAAGATCGCGTCGAGGATGGCGTCGGAGACCTGGTCGGCGACCTTGTCGGGATGGCCTTCGGAGACCGATTCGGAAGTGAAGAGGAAGTCGTTCGACACGCTGTGCTCCAGTACTGAAAAATCGTCGGCCCGGCGATGGGGGAATCGCGTTGCCGGCCTGGGGCTCTGGAGGAGCGGCGAACGCTTTAGCGGAATTCTTTACCGTCGCCCCGCAAGTTGTTCAGTAACTCGGCGACCGGTCGATTATAGAAGTCTCGCGGGCGGCACCGGCCCCCGCGTCCGAGGGCCCTGCGTCTCGACCCGATACTCTCGCTGCGCCGTGGAGCGGTGCTTGTCGGGAGACGTCGTCGAATGCGAAGGACCGGGGCTTGAGCGCGCGCCTGCTGCTGGCGGCGTTGTGGTTGTTCCAGGGGCTGCCCCTGGGCGTACAGGCGGCGTTCGGCAATGGCCTGGGCCGGCTCGGCTGGCATCTCGTGCGGTCGCGCCGCAAGGTGGCCTTGCGCAACCTCGAGCTCTGCTTTCCCGAGCTGAACGAGGTCGAGCGCACGCGGCTGGCCCGCGAGCACTTCCGCTGGCTGGGCAGGAGCCTCCTGGAGCGCGGCCTGCTCTGGTACGCGTCGCCGGCGCGGCTGCGCCGCCTGATCCGCGTCGAAGGCGACGTCCACCTCGCCGAGCGCAGCGAAAAGCCGGTGATGTGGCTCGCGCCGCACTTCATGGCCCTCGACGTCGCTGGCGCGTCGGTGCTGTTGTTCCAGAGCAGGAAGGGCATCTCGATCTATCAACGCCAGAGCGACCCCGTCCTCGATGCCGCCCTCAGGCGCGGCCGGCTACGCCTCGGCAACGCCGAGATCTTCTCCCGCGACGAAGCCGGCAAGGCGTTGCTGCGCGCGATCCGCCGCGGCGACGGTTTCTTCAACCTGCCCGACATGGACTTCGGCACCCGCGACGCCGCCTTCGTCCCGTTCTTCGGCGTGCAGGCGGTCACGCTCCTGGCGCCGTCGCGCCTGGCCAAGGCGCTCGACATGATCGTCCAGCCGGTCGTCGCCGAGATCCTGCCGGGCGGTCAGGGCTACCTTGTCCGCTACGAGCCGCCGTGGACCGACTTTCCGAGCAACGACCCGGTGGCCGACGCGGCGCGCATGAACCGCTGGATCGAGGGCGAGATCCGGGGCAACCCCGCGCAATACCTGTGGGTGCACCGCCGTTTCAAGACTCGCCCGCCCGGCGAGCCGTCGTTGTACGGTTGAGGGATGGCGCGCGGCCGGATCGACCCTTCATCGCGCGGCGACGACGGCGCGGCCACCCACGCGGTGCTCGCGCCCGCGTGGCGCCTCCTGCGCGAAGGCGTCGCCCTTGCCGATCGCGACATCGGCGCGGGCCGCGCCGAGCTGCGCGACGCGCTGGCGCGTTTCGACGCCGCGAAGTCGGCATCGGGCCGGCTGCTGGCGGGCGCGGCCTTGGTCCAATGCATCGGCATCGCCGAAGACGACTACGCCGGCTTCGAGGACGCCGTCGCCGCCATCCAGGCGAGCGGCGACGAGATCGACCGGCTCGACGACGCCGGAGACCGTCTCTCGGCGCAGGCCGGCGCGCTGGTCGCAGGGTGGTTCCGTTCGCTCGACGATCCGGCCTTGCCGGCGCAGGCGGCGACGATCGTTCGCCGCCTTGGCGAGGCGGCCATCGCCGCGCCGGTTCGCGCCCGCGCCGGCCTGAGCGCGCTCGCCTTCTTCGAGGCGCGGCTTCGCCTCGAAGACGTGCTCTGGGTCGAGCTGGCGATGCGTCCGGTTCTCGCCGACGCTTCGGTGGGCGCGCGCCTGCGCGAGGAATGTCATCACATGCTCGTCCAGGCGTGCTACCAGTGCGGCGCGCCCGAGCGGGCGCAGGCGCTGCGCGCGCAGCGCAGCGCGTCCGGCGTCGTGCCACCGCCGGCGATCGCCCTGAAGGCCCTGCTTCTCGAAGCGCAGCTCGCGATCGGCGACGGCCGCAGCGATGCCGGCCGAACCGCGCTCGCCGCTGCGGAGCCGCTGCTCTCGCCCGCGGCGCCTCGCCCTGCCAGCTGGTGGCACCTGCTCTCATCGCGCCTGCATCTCGTCGACGGCCGCCTCGGCGATGCCCTGATCCACGCGCGCCTTTCCTTGCGCCTGGCGCAGGAGAGCCGGCTTCCGGAACGCTGGATGGGTGTCACCGTGATGCAGGAAGGCCAGGTGCAGCTGGCCTCCGGCCGATTCGCAGAAGCGGCGCCGTTCTTCGAACGCGCAGCGCGCGCTTCGAGCGGGACGCAGGCCGATTTCTGCACCTGCCTGGCCCACTTCGCGCACGCCTTGGCCGGCTTCGACGGCGGCGTCGCGGAGCTCGGCCGCGACCGGCTGCGCGCCGGCTTCGCTCTGGCGCGCGGCCTGCAATGGATCGGCTTCCTGCGCGCCTTGCCGCGCGTCGCCGCGTCGCTCTGTGCGTCGGCGCTGGAGCACGACATCGAAAGCGAGTTCGTCCGCGAGGTGATCGCCAAGCGCGGCCTCGAAGCGGTGCGCGCCGACCTGGCGGCGTGGCCGTGGTCGATCCGCATCGTCACGCTCGGCCGATTCGCGATCGAGCTCGACGGCAAGGCGATCGCGTTCCGCGGCAAGGTCGCGAAGAAGCCGATCGAGCTGCTCCAGTTCATCATCGCCTCGAGCGGCAGCGACGTCTCGACGGCGACCGCCACGTTCGCGCTCTGGCACGAGCTCGACGGCGACAACGCCAGGGCGGCGTTGAACGTCGCCCTGCATCGCCTGAGGAAGCTCCTCGGCAGCGACGACGCGGTGCTGCTCGAGCTCGGGCACCTGAGCCTGAACCCGCGGCGGGTCTGGGTCGACTGCCTGGCGTTCGAGCAGCTCGCCGATCGCGGCGCCGTCGGCGCGAGCGCGGCGACGGCCACCGAGGCCGCGCAGCGGGCGCTCGGCCTGTACGGTGGCCCGTTCCTCAACGACACCGACGACCATTCCTGGCAGCTCGTCTGCCGCACCCGCCTGGCGAGCAAGTCCAAGCGCATGGTCGAGCTGCGCGTGCGCAGCGCGGTGGCCGAAGGCGACACGCGCAGCGCGCAGGCGGTCCTCGAGCGCGCGCTCGAGTTCGATCCACTCGCCGAGGACATGGCACGGGCGCTGATGAAGATCCTGATCGACGGCGGCGAACAGGCCGGCGCGCTGGCCGTCTTCGAACGCTGCCGGGACGCGATCTTCGAAGGCCTGGGCGCACGTCCGGCGCCGGCGACGCTGGCCCTGCTCGATCGCCTCCGACTTCCCCCCTGACCGGGGGAGCTTTCTTTCGCGCATCGGTAAGAGTTTCGTAAGCGGCGCGCGACTACGCTAGCGCTTCCACTCGATCCGGAGCTCGACCATGCCATCCTTCAATGCAACGCTGTCCCGTTCCCGCTCTCTCGGCGGCAGGCTCGCGACCACGCTTGGCGGCGCCATCCTCTCCGTGCTCGCGCTCGACGTCGCGGCTGCGCCCTCGGGCCCTCTGAGCTGCGACGGGACGCTGGGCACGGGCGGTTGCGCGCCCTACGCGCAGGTCATCGCCTTCGGTGCCGACGTTCCGGCGCCGAACAGCATCTTCGAGTACGACCTGCCGGTCCTCGATTACGCCCCGAACTTCAGGAACGGCACGCTGCGCGGCGTGGTCGACCTGTCGCAGGTCCTGCTCAGGACCTATGCGCAGCACGGCGACGACGGCGACCCGAGCAACAACGCCGGAGTCAGCGTGAACGCGGTCGGCGTCGACGTGTTCTCGCTGCGCAAGCTTGGCGCACCGTCACCGGATTTCTTTACCTTCTCGGTCGTTCTCACGGCCGACGGCATTGGCGGCATCGACTTGCCGGGCTTCGGGGTCGCGGCGTACCTGTCGCTGCGTCCGGACAGCATCGACGGCATGCCGATCGGCTTTGCCGGTGGGCGCCTCGACGACGTGAGGGTCCTTCAGGCCGGCAACAATGTCCCCGTCTTCGAGCAGTTCCACGTCGGCCTGATGGCCTTTGCGAACCTGACGATGCGGCTCGATACGCCGTTTCAGCTCTCCTATTCGCTGCGAACCGACGTCAGCGAACTGAGCTTCCTCGACTTCACGCACACGGCACGGCTCAGCTTCGTCCTGCCCGACGGCGTGAGCGTCACTTCCATGGGAGGCTACGACTCGGCGGCCGTCGCCGCCGTGCCGGAGCCGTCGACGTGGCTACTCATGGTCGCCGGGCTCGCTGGCGTCGCGAGGCTCGGTGAGCGGCGTCGCCGGCGCGCGCGATAGCGGCGCTGCTCGACCGAACGCCTCGCCGGCGCGCCAGCCCGCCGTTCGACGTCTTGGCAACCCCACGGAGCACCGACACCCATGAACCTTGTTTCTCTCGCGCGAATCGCGCTGCTGCTTTCGATCGGCTGCAACGGCCATGCGGCGTCGGCGCAGCCGGCCATGGACCCCGCCATGTGCGACAAGGTCGCCGCCCTCCCCAACGCGCCGATGACCGCCGAGTCGTGTCGAAGGATGATGACGACGATGGGCACGGACGACCCGAGCTCGCACCGGCCCGGGGACGATGCCCTGACGTGCGCGCAGATCCACGCCGAGATGGTGAAGCGGCAGCCGAAGGGCGTTTCGGCGGCCGAGGCGGCGCGCCAGGAAAAGCAGATCGAGGATGGCCGCACTCTCTCGGCACGTCGCGGCGCGGAAACGGCCGCGCAGACGGCGCCGCACGTCGCCGCGCAGACGGCGATCGCCATGACACCGATGCCCAATGCGGCGGCGACGGCGCTGAACGCGCCGCACCAGGCGGAGATACAGAGGATCACGGGGGCGGCAGGTCAGCGTTACCTCGCCGAGCAGCGCCAGTCGACCGCTGGCGCCGCCGACGTGATCGGCAGCAAGCTCGGCCACGACCCGCGCCTGATGCACCTGGCGCAGCTCTCGGCTGGCAAGCGCTGCAAGCACTGACAGCGAGCGCTGCAAAAGCGGACAAGATGCCGCTGTCATCCGGAAGGAAGTGCGGGAACTCTCGCTCGGCGAGATCCTTCGCTGCACTCAGGATGACAAGAAGGGACACGGCTGACGCGCAAGCCACGGCCTCCCCGATAATCGCCTCGATGCGCGTTCGATTCGCCAAGATGCAAGGAACCGGCAACGACTTCGTCGTTCTTGACGCGACGAGCGCGCCGATCGGCCTCGCGCCCGAGCGGATGCGCCGCCTCGCCGATCGGCGCTCCGGCGTCGGCGCCGACCAGATCCTCGTCGTCGAGAAGGCAAGCCGTCCGGGCGCCGACTTCGGCTATCGCATCTTCAACGGCGGCAGCGGCGACGAGGTCGAGCAGTGCGGCAACGGCGCGCGCTGCTTCGTCCGCTTCGTTCGCGAGCGCGGCCTCACCGACAAGAAGACGATCGTCGTCGACACCCTGAACCGGCGCCTCGAGCTGCGCTTGCAGGACGACGGCCGTGTCACCGTCGACATGGGTCCGCCCGACTTCGAGCCGCTTCACGTGCCGTTCGACACCACCTGGCTCGCGCCGCGCTCGGTCGAGTCGGGGCTGCCGCTCTGGCCGGTCGAGCTCGGCGAGGGCCGCACGGTGACGGTCGCCGTCGTCTCGATGGGCAATCCGCACGCGGTGCAGCTCGTCGCCGACGTCGATGTCGCGCCGGTCGGCGTGCAGGGGCCGCTGCTCGAGCGCCACGCGCGCTTCGCGCGCGGCGTCAACGCCGGCTTCGTGCAGGTCGTCGCGCGCGACCAGATCCGCCTGCGCGTGTTCGAGCGCGGCGCCGGCGAGACGCTCGCCTGCGGCACCGGCGCGTGCGCCGCGGTCGCGGTCGGCATCCGCCTCGGCCTGCTCGATGCGAATGTCGACGTCGAGACGCGCGGCGGGCGACTGACGATCGAATGGAGCAGCGAGGGCGCGCCGGTGCTGATGACCGGCCCGGCCGAGACCGTGTTCGAAGGGGAGATCGAGCTGTGAGAAGAACCACCAGATGAGCAACAGCCAGGGAGCCACACCGATGGGCGTGCAGGGGATCACCGAGACCGATATCGCCAACTTCCTGGCCGCGAGTCCGGGTTTCTTCGAGCGTCACGCCGAGCTCCTCGGCACCATCCAGCTGACCAGCCCGCACGGCCAGCGCGCCGTCTCGCTGCAGGAGCGGCAGATGGAAATGCTGCGCGACAAGATCAAGGGCCTCGAGCGGCAGATCGTCGAGATGATCAGGCACGGCCAGGACAACGTCGCGATCGCCGACAAGCTGCACCGCTGGACGCGTGCCCTGATGCTCACCGCCAATGCCGCCGCCCTGCCGGAGGTCCTGGTCAGCGAGCTGCAGCACCAGTTCCAGATCCCGCAGGCGGCGATCCGCGTCTGGGGCGGCGCCGAGGTGTACGCCGGCCTGCCGTTCGCCGGCGCGATCGGCGACGACGTCAGGACCTTCGCAAGCAGCCTGACGACGCCCTACTGCGGCGTCAACACCGGCTTCGAGGCCGTGCAGTGGCTCGGCGCGCCGGCGCAGGCGCTCTCGATCGCGCTCATCCCGCTCCACCACGAGAGCCAGTCGGGCGCCTTCGGCCTGCTCGTCCTCGCCTCGCCCGATCCGACCCGGTACAGCGCCGACATGGGCACCGAGTTCCTCGCCCGCATCGGCGAGGTCGCGAGCGCGGCATTGACGCGGCTGCTGCCGGAAATGTGAGCGCCGACCCTTCAGCCGTGACTCCCGTCGCGCGCGACGCCGACATCGCGCGCCATCTCGAGTACCTGACGGTCGAGCGCCGCCTCGCCGAGCGAACGCTGGCGATGTACGGCGCGGCCTTCGACCGCCTGCAGCGCTTCGCTGCCGCGCTCGCGCTGCCGCTGCGCGAGGCGAAGACGCATCACGTGCGGCGCTGGGCGGCGCAGATGCACGGCGCCGGCCTGGCGCCGCGCTCGATCGGGCTCGAGCTGTCGGCATGGCGCGGCTTCTACCGCTGGCTCGGCCGCGACGGCCTCGTCGCCGCCAATCCCGTCGACGGCGTGCGCGCGCCGCGCGCTGCGACGCCCCTGCCGAAAGCGCTGTCGGTCGACCATGCCGTCGCGCTGGTCGCCCATCGCGCCGAGAACCGCGACCCGCGCCTGGCGGCGCGCGACGCGTGCATTGCCGAGCTGCTCTATGGCTGCGGCCTGCGCGTCGGCGAGCTGGTCGGCCTCGACGTTGTCGCCAGCGGCGCCGCCGCGGGGTGGATCGACAGCGGCGACGCGACCGCGCATGTCCTCGGCAAAGGAAGGAAGCGCCGCGCCGTCCCGGTCGGTGCTCCGGCGCTCGCCGCGCTTGCCGACTGGCTCGTCCTGCGCGCCGACATCGCACGTGCCGATGAGGCCGCGTTGTTCGTCAGCAGCCGCGGCACGCGCCTGACGGCGAGCCAGGTGCGCTCGCGCCTAAAGGCTCAGGCGATCGCCGCGGGCGTGCCGACGCACGTTCATCCGCACATGCTGCGCCACTCATTCGCCTCGCACGTGCTGCAGTCGAGCGGCGACCTGCGCGCGGTGCAGGAGCTGCTCGGCCACGCCAACATCACGACGACGCAGGTCTACACCAAGCTCGACTTCGGCCACCTCTCGAAGGTGTACGACGCCGCGCATCCGCGCGCGCGGCGCAAGTAGCAGCGCCCGAATCCAAGGCGCGCCCCTCGCCTCGAGGAGACGAGGGCACTTGCCGACCAGACGGCGGCGGCCGCGTCAGCGCAGGGCGAGCCGGAGCAGCGAAGCGTCGGCGCTCGACCAGGCGCGCTCCCCCTCCTCGCGAGCGCGCCGAGCCTCGTCGGCGCGGCCCTGGCGGTCGAGGGCGCGCTGAAGGCCCAGGAGCGCCCAGCCGCTGCCCGGCTGGGCAACCAGCTCGGTGCGATAGGCGTGCTCTGCGTCGCCCCAGCGGCCAGCGCGAAGCATCAGATCGCCGAGCGCGAGGCGTGTCATCGAGCCGAGGAGCGGCGGCTCGCTCGCGTTGAGCGCCGCCTCGAGCTCGCTGCCCGCGGCGAGCGCGGAGCTTGCGGCGTCGGTCCTTTGCTCGGCGGCGGCGATCTCGGCTGCCAGGTGGCGCGAGAGGATGTCGAGGACGGTGCGTGCGGGATCGTCGCCCATCAGCGTCTTGCCGCGCAGGGCCGGCGCGTCGAGCGCCGCCCGCAGCGACGCCGCGTGCTCGTGCGCTGCCGCGACCCGGCCGGTTCGGACGAGGGCAACTCCGGCGGCGTAGTCCGCTACCGGGGCGGCGATCCCCGCTTCGCCCGAAGGCGCCCCGGCGCCGAGGACTTCATCCCAGCGTTCGAGGCGAACCAGCGTCAGCAGCGGCAGGCTGCGCACGAACTCCGCGTTCGCGCTCTTGCCCTTGGCCGCCGCGCCGGCGAGGGCGCGCGCCTGGGCGAGCGCGAGCTCGCCGCGACCCTCGGTCAGCGCCGCGAACCAAAGGAAGTGGCGATTGTGGAAGTTCCAGTCGTTCCTCGCCGCGAAGCCCTGCGCGGCAAGCGTCGCTTGCTGTCGCAACTGCGCCGCGACCGCCTCCTCGTTGACGCGCACGGCGTCGTGGTACCGGCCGACGCGCACGTAGATATGAGCGGGCATGTGGACGAGGTGCGACGCTTGCGGCGCGAGCGCGCCGAGACGGTCAGCGGCGGCCAGCGCGCGCTCGGGCCGGGGGCTTGAATCGACCGCGTGGATGAGGAAGTGGTTGAGCCCCGGATGATCGGGACGGCTTCGCAATGCGCGCTCGAGACGATCGGCGACGACGCCGATCTCGCCGGCCGACTCGCCCGTCTTCTTGTCCCACCAGTCGGCCCGCGTCGCGATCATCGCCGCCTCGGCGTAGAGAACGAGCACGTCGGCGTCGTCGGGGTAGGCGTCGGCGATCGCTCGCATCCGGGCGGCGTAGACGATGTCGAGCGGATGCGCTTGCGCCGTCCCGGCGGCGCTGCACACCGCGACGCTCGCCAGCGCCACCGGCACGGTAGGCGAAGTGCTCGCGGCGGGCTCGTCGCCATAGCGATCGATGAGCGCGTCGATCAGCGCACGGTCGCGCGCGCTGGCGCCTTGCGCCTGGCGGCGCGCCCACGCGAGATGGCGGCGGGCGTCGCTCAGGTCGCCACGATCGACGTTGTTGATGTTGGGCCCTGCCGCCTTGGCAACGCCCCACGCGCACAGGGCGCAGCGCGAATCGGCGGCGAGCGCGGCCCGGTACGCGCGCGCCGCTTCCTCGTCGTTGAACGCATAGCTTTGCAATACCCCGCGCGTGAACAGCTGCTGCGCGGCGACGTCGGCCGTCGCGGTCATCGCGACGCTGCCGAAGCCGTCGAGCACCGGCGCGCGGGCGGCTCGATCGACAGCGAACGGCGTCGAGCACGAGCCGAGGCTGATCAAGGCGCCTGCGGCGAGGCCCGCGAGCGTCAGTGGGCGCAGTACGCGCATGGCGATCTCCAGCGGAGCGAATCGCCGCTTATAAGAGCCGCTGTCGCGCGAGTCAAGGCGCCGCGGCTAGCAGGCGAGAATCGAGGATGAAGACGGTGCGACTTCGCTCTGGCAAGGAACGCTCTGCGCTGCGCCGCCATCCTTGGATCTTCGAAGGCAGCGTCGCCAGCGGCAAGGCTGACACGGGCGAGACGGTTCGCGTCGAGGACAGCACCGGCCGCTTTCTCGCCTGGGCAGCGTACAGCCCGCTCTCGTCGATCCGACTGCGCGCGTGGAGCTTCGACGAGAGCGAGCGAATCGATGCCGCTTTCTTCGAGCGACGCATCGGTGCTGCGGTCGAGGCCCGAGCGCGCTGGCCGATCGCGAGCGACGGAGTGCGCCTCGTCCACGGCGAAGCCGACGGCTTGCCCGGCCTTGTCATCGATCGGTACGGCGATCTGCTCTCGGCGCAATACCTCTCGGCCGGCGCCGAGCGCTGGAAGGCAACGATCGCCGATGCCTTGCTGAAGAAGACCGGGGCGAGCCGGCTCTACGAGCGCAGCGACACGTCGGCGCGCGAGCGCGAGGGGTTGCG
>JBDSLQ010000304.1:0-3181 GCA_039916285.1 Caldimonas sp. | reverse complement strand
ACGTTCGCGATCGGCAGCGCCGGCGCCGCCAACGCGGCGCTCTTCGCCATCGCCCTGCTCGCCGCCGGCGACGCCGACCTGCGCGGCCGGCTCGAGGCGTATCGCGCGCGCCAGACCGAAGCGGCGCGGGCGATGAGCGCCGATCTGAAGTGACGTCAGCGGGCGCGGGCGGAGCGCCGGCCGGGCGCGACGATGCCTTCATCGCTCCCGGCGCGACTCTGGGCGTGATCGGCGGCGGCCAGCTCGGCCGCATGTTCGTCCACGCCGCCCAGGCGCTGGGCTACCGCACGGTGGTGCTCGATCCCGATCCGCTCAGCCCGGCCGGCCTGGTCGCGCACCAGCACATCCGCGCCGCCTATCTCGATCCACTGGCGCTCGACCGCCTCGCCGATCGCTGCGCTGCGATCACCACCGAGTTCGAGAACGTTCCCGCGGCGGCGCTGGCCACGCTCGCCGCGCGCCGCCCGGTCGCGCCGGCGGCGGCGGCGGTCTCGGTGTGCCAGGACCGCAGCGCCGAGAAGGCCGCGTTCGAGAGGAGCGGCGTCGCCTGCGCGCCGCATGCGGCGATCGCGCTCGCGCGCGACGTCGATCGCGTCGCCGATTCGCTCCTGCCCGGGATCCTGAAGACGGCCCGACTCGGCTACGACGGCAAAGGCCAGCAAGCGGTCGCCGATCGCGCCTCCCTGGCTGCGGCGTTCGCGGCGCTCGGCGGCGTGCCGTGCGTGCTCGAGAAGCGCCTGCCGCTCGCCGCCGAGATCAGCGTCGTCGTCGCCCGCAACGCGCAGGGCGACGTCGTGCACCTGCCGGTGCAGGACAACGTCCACGTCGGCGGCATCCTTGCGGTGACGCGGGTGCCGGCGCGCGCGGTCGTCGCGCCCGCCCTGCAGGACGAGGCCATCGCGCTGGCGACGCGGATCGCGGCGGCGCTCGACTACGTCGGTGTGCTGTGCGTCGAGTTTTTCGTCCTCGCCGACGGATCGCTCGTCGCCAACGAGATGGCGCCGCGGCCGCACAACTCCGGCCACTACAGCATCGACGCCTGCGATGTCTCTCAATTCGATCTGCAGGTGCGGGCGATGACCGGCGCGCCGCTGGTCGCGCCGCGGCTGCACTCGCCCTGCGTCATGCTCAACCTCCTCGGCGAACTCTGGCCGGGCGGCCGCGCTCCGGATTGGCGCGGCGTGCTGGCCCTGCCAGGTGCCCACCTGCACCTGTACGGCAAGGACGAGGCGCGGCCGGGCCGCAAGATGGGCCACCTGACGCTCACCGCGGCGAGCGCGGCCGACGCCGAGGCGCACGCCGGCGAGGCCGCGCATCGACTCGGCCTGGCGATTCCGGGCCTGGCCGCCGCGCCCGGCCCGGCGGCCTAGCGATGCGGCTCGACGGCCTCGACGCCGCCGCGATCGACCGGGCGGCCGGGCTGATCGCCGCCGGCGAGCTGGTCGCCTTTCCGACCGAGACCGTCTACGGCCTCGGCGCGCGTGCCGACAGCGATGTCGCGGTGTCCCGGATTTTCGCGCTGAAAGGGCGGCCGACCGGACACCCGCTGATCGTCCACGTCGCCGACCGCGCCGGCGCCGATCGCTTCGCGGCCACCGTCCCGGCGGTCGCCGAGCGCCTGCTCGCCGCCTTCTGGCCGGGGCCGCTGACGGTCATCGTCGCGCGCCGGCCGGGGATGGCCGACGCCGCCGTGGCGGGGCAGGCGACGATCGGCCTGCGCTGCCCGGCGCACCCGGTCGCGCACGCGCTCCTGGCCAAGGCGGTCGAGGCCAGAGTCTTCGGCATCGCTGCGCCGAGCGCGAACCGGTTCGGCCGCATCAGCCCGACCACCGCGGCCCACGTCGAGGACGAGTTCGGCGAGTCGCTGCCGGTGCTCGACGGCGGCGCCGCGCGGATCGGCATCGAATCGGCCATCGTCGACTGCTCATCCGGCCGGCCGGTCCTGCTGCGGCCGGGCATGCTGACGCGCGAGCGGATCGCCGAGGCCGCCGGCGAGCATCCGCAGGACCCCGACGAGGCGTCGCCGCGCGCGCCCGGCACCCTCGCCGCGCACTACGCTCCGGAGGCAAAGCTTCGCCTGATGTCGACGCCGATGCTGCAGGCGGCCCTCAAGGTGCTCGGCGCGGAGCCGTTGAAGCTGGCGGTATATTCCCGGTCGATCCCCTCGGGCGTCGCCACCGGGGTCGTGCACCGGCGCATGCCGGCGCGTCCCGAGCAGGCGGCGCACGAATTGTTTAGGGTCCTGCGCGAACTCGACCGTGAGGGCGTGCATCTGATCTGGGTCGAGGAGCCGCCGCCCGGTCCCGAATGGGACGGGGTTCGCGATCGGCTCAGCCGCGCGGCGGCATCCTGATCCCGATCATCCCCATCCTGGAGCTTTTTGAATGACAGTGAACTCGAGAGACAAGCGCCGGCGCGCGCTGGGCGGGGCCGCCCTGGCGGCGACGCTGCTCCTCGCTGCCTGCGGCGGCGGCGAGCAGACGACTCGGTTCCGCGCCACCCGGGTGGTGGCCTTCGGGGACGAATCGAGCCTGATCGTCGACTCCCGGGGCGACGCCAACGGCAACAAGTACACCCTCAACGCGACGGTGTCGGCGACCGACCAGACGATCGTCTGCGGCGCGAACCCGATCTGGGTGCAGAGCGCCGCATCCCTCTACGGCCTCGTGTTTCCTCATTGCAACCCCGGCGCCACCGCGGTCGTCAACCCGACCAGCCGCATCCGCGCCGCGCTCGGCGCCCGCGCCGCCGACCTCGGCGCGCAGATCGACGCCCAGCAGGCCGACAGCCCTCTGGTCGCGGGCGACCTGGTCACCGTTCTGGTCGGCAAGCACGACATCGTGGCCGAGTACCAGACCTACCCGGCGCAGAGCGAGGCCCAGCTGATCGCCAACGTCGAGGCCCAGGGCGCCTTGGTCGGCCGCCAGGTCAACCGGCTCGGCGATCTCGGCGCGAAGGTGCTGCTTGCGACCATCGTCGACGTCGGGGTCACGCCGTTCGCGGTCGCCGAGCGCGCCGCCCACGCCGACATCGACCGCGCCGCGCTGCTGAGCCGGCTCAGCCAGCGCTTCAACGCCTCGCTGCGAGCGACCATCGTCAACGACGGCCGCAGGATCGGCTTGATCCTGCTCGACGAGCTGGTGACGTCGATCGCCAAATTCCCGGGACTTCTAGCGTTCAC
>JBDSLQ010000303.1:0-2814 GCA_039916285.1 Caldimonas sp. | reverse complement strand
CTCAACGCCCAGCCGATGGGCTTCTACGCGCCGGCGCAGCTGGTGCGCGACGCGCGCGAGCACGGCGTCGAGGTGCAGCCGGTCGATGTCGCCGTGAGCGCATGGGAGAGCACGCTCGAAGGATCGGCCGGCGCGCGCCAGCCGGTGCGACTCGGCCTCAACCGCGTCAAGGGCCTGCCGGAGGACGCCGGCCAGCGCATCGTCGCCGCGCGCGCCGAGGCGCGCTTCGCAAACACCGAAGACCTGGCGCGGCGCGCCCGCCTCGATGCCCACGCCCTGGCGGCGCTCGCCGAATCGGGCGCGCTGCAACCGTTGACCGGCCATCGCCACCAGGCGGCGTGGGCGGTGGCCGGGATCGACACCCGGCCGACCGAGATGCTGCGCACGACGCGCGTCCACGAAGCCGGCGTCGCGCTCGCCGCGCCGAGCGAAGGCGAGGAGACGCTCGCCGACTACCGCACCCTCGGCCTGACGCTGAACCGCCACCCGCTCGCCCTCCTGCGCGAGCAGCTCGCCGCCTTCCGCATCGAGCCCGCGTCGCGCCTGCGCACGTACACGAACGGGCGGCTCGCGCGCGCGAGCGGCCTGGTCACGCACCGGCAGCGGCCCGAGACGGCGAAGGGCACGGTCTTCGTCACCCTGGAAGACGAGACCGGCGCCGTCAACGTCATCGTCTGGCCGAGGATTGCCGAGGCACAGCGAACGCCGCTGCTCGGCGCGACCCTGCTCACCGTCTACGGCCAGTGGCAGTGCCAGGGGGAGGGCGAGCAGGCCGTGATGCACCTCGTCGCCGCGAAGATGATCGACCACACGTCGCTGCTCAAGGGCCTGGTCAGCCGCAGCCGCGATTTCCGCTAGCGCCTCGCGGTTTCCCCGGCGTGCGGGGGACCGTCCGCGACGCTCGTCCGGCAAAATCGACGCCATGCCCGTGCAGCCGATCACCCCCGAGCTGAGGCAATGGATCGTCGCCCAGGCGACCGCCGGCCATCCGCCCGACATCGTCCTCGACGCCATGAAGGCGAGCGGCTGGGACGAGGACATCGCCCTCGCCGCGCTCGAGACGACGATGCGCGCCCATCTCGGCCTCGCCGCCGACGGCCCCTCTCTTGCCGCCGAAGCCGCGAACGAGCCGGCGCGGCCGGTGCCGGGCGCCGCCATCACTGCCGGAATGCCGGCGATCCACGCCGCCGACCGCGACGTCCGCATCGTCATGGCGATGACGCTGCCGCGTGTCGTCGTCTTCGCCGATCTGCTCTCGGCCGACGAGTGCGCCGAGCTGATCGCCCTGGCGCGCTCGCGCCTCGCACGCTCGGAAACCGTCGAGACGTCGACCGGCTCCAGCGCCGTCAACCCGGCGCGCACCAGCGACGGCATGTTCTTCGAGCCGGGCGAGTTCCCGGTCTGCGCCCGCCTCGAGAAGCGGATCGCCGCGCTGCTCGGCTGGCCGCTCGAGAACGGCGAAGGGCTGCAGATCCTGCGCTACGGCCCCGGCACCGAGTACCGGCCGCACTACGACTACTTCGATCCCGACGAAGCCGGCACGCCGGCGATCCTCAAGCGCGGCGGCCAGCGCGTCGGCTCGATCGTCTGCTACCTCAACACGCCCGACGCGGGTGGCGCGACCGTCTTTCCCGACGTCGGCCTCGAGGTCGCGCCGGTGCGCGGCAACGCCGTCTTCTTCAGCTACGACCGGCCGCATCCGGCGACGCGCACCCTGCATGGCGGGGCGAGCGTCGACGCCGGGGAGAAGTGGGTGGCGACGAAGTGGCTGCGCGAAGGCCGCTTCCAATGAGGAATCGCGGCGGTCCGGCGCAAGGCGCCGGCCGCGCACTCAGGCGTGGGCGCCGCTCGCGTGGCCGAACGGGCGGCTCTTCTCGATGCGCCGGCGCTTGCGGTCTTCCCAGGTTTGTGGCCCTTCGAGCTGCCAGCGCTCGATGAAGCCGGCCAGCTCTTCGCGAGCGAGGCGGCGAAACGCCCGGTGGTGGGCTTCGCCGCGCCAGGCCCCGAAGCGCAGGCGCCACGGCAGCAGCGCCGCTGCCGCCGCCACCCAGTAGACGCAACGGCGTTCCTGCCAGAACGACTGTCGCTCGAAGTTGACGCGTCCGGCGAAGCCGGTGTTGGGCTCGAACACCGCGTAGCCCTCGTCGCCCGCAAGCTCGACGACAGTCTGGGCGATGTCGTTCGGCGTGTCGCCGTGGCCGATGTAGACGAGGCAGACGCGCTCGATCCGGTCCGCCGGCAGGCGGTCGACCTCGACCTCGTTGCGGTAGACGACGATGTCGTTCTGCTGCCAGAGGGTGCGCCAGGTCGTCTTCATGCCGGATGTCGTCGCGGGTCGTTCCAAGCAGTGCCTGGACCGAGGATAGTCGCCGATCGCCGTCCGGTTTGTGACGATCGGCAAGCGTCGTTACTCGCCGCGCCAGGGAGCGATCGGCCCCGGGCGCGGGTGGCCGGCGCCGCTCAGTAGACGACGACCGAGCGGATCGACTCGCCGCTCTTCATCAGCTCGAAGCCGCGGTTGATGTCGGCAAGCGCCAGCCGGTGGGTGATCAGGTCGTCGATGGCGATCTTGCCGTCCATGTACCAGTCGACGATCTTCGGCACGTCGCTGCGGCCGCGCGCGCCCCCGAAGGCCGAGCCTTTCCACTGCCGGCCGGTGACGAGCTGGAACGGCCGCGTCGAGATCTCGGCGCCCGCCGGCGCGACGCCGATGATGATCGACTGCCCCCAGCCCTTGTGGCAGCACTCGAGCGCCTGGCGCATCGTCTGCGTGTTGCCGATGCACTCGAAGCTGTAGTCGGCGCCGCCGTCGGT
>JBDSLQ010000302.1:0-4706 GCA_039916285.1 Caldimonas sp. | reverse complement strand
TTCCTCGGCTCGTTCCGGTTCACCGGCGAGATGGTGCAGCAGCCGGTCGGCACGCTCTCGGGCGGCGAGAAGGCGCGCCTCGTCCTGGCGATGCTGGTCTGGCAGCGGCCCAACCTGCTGTTGCTCGACGAGCCGACCAACCACCTCGACCTGACGACGCGCGAGGCGTTGAGCATGGCGCTCAACGAGTTCGAGGGCACGGTGATGCTGGTGAGCCACGACCGTGCCCTGCTGCGCGAGGTCTGCGACGAGTTCTGGCTGGTCGCGGGCGGCGCGCTGAAGCCCTTCGACGGCGACCTCGACGACTACCAGCGCTGGCTGCTCGACCAGGCCAAGGCGGCCGCACGCGCGGCCAAGCCCGATGCCTCGGCGGCGCGGGCGGCGGTCGCGCTCGCGGTAGCGCCGTCGGCACCGGCCCCCTCGGTCGTCTCTGCCCCCCCTTCCGCAACGATCCCGAGTGCTCCGCGCGCCGGCCGCAAGACCGCCGCTGCGGCGCGCCAGCAACGCGCGGACGCGGCCAAGCCGCTGAAGAAGGAGCTCAATCTTGTCGACAACCGGCTCGGTATCCTCTTCGCCGAGCGCGACGCGCTCGACGCGGCGAGCGCCGACGACGGTCTCGACGCCGGGCAGCGCGCCGAGACCGGGCGCCGCCTGAAGGCGATCGGCGGCCAGATCGAACAGCTCGAGGCGCGCTGGCTCGAGCTCAGCACGCAACTCGACGAAATCGCAGAATCCATCGGCTGACATCCCCGAACGAACCAGGAAAGCCATGAAACCCGAGAAGATCCTCTACACCGCGCATGCCACTTCCACCGGCGGCCGCGAAGGCACGTCGAAGACCGACGACGGCATCCTCGACGTCAAGCTGACGACGCCCAAGGGCCTCGGCGGCAACGACGCCCGCGGCACCAATCCGGAGCAACTGTTTGCTGCCGGCTACTCGGCCTGCTTCATCGGCGCGATGAAGCACGTTGCGATGATCCAGAAGATCGCGCTTCCCGCCGACACGTCGATCACGGCCGACGTCGGCATCGGCCCGATACCGAATGGCTTCGGCATCCAGGTCGCACTGCACGTGCGCGTCCCGGGAATGGACAAGGCGCAGGCGCAGAAGCTCGTCGAGGCGGCGCACCAGGTCTGCCCTTATTCCAACGCCACGCGCGGCAACATCGAGGTCGCACTCGACGTCGTCTGAGCCTCGGCGACGGCGCGCCTAGGCGGGTTGCTCGCCGACGCGCTCGAGCAGGCGAACGATCAGCTCGACGCGTGCCTGCTGCGGCGTGAGCGCGCCGGCCGACGGTATGTCGTCGGTTGACGCCGATGCATCGATGACCGCTCCGTCCAGGCAGCGTGTGCTTCGCAGCACGAGGCAGCCGCGGGCCATCGCTTCGCGCAACGGCGCCTCCAGGGCGCAGTGGACACTGCCGTTGCCGGTGGCGGCGACGACGATGCCGGCGCATCCCGCGTCGACGAGCGCTCGAACGGTTCGCGCATCGGCGCCCGCGCCGCTGCTGGCGATCCCGACCGGCGGCCACATCGACGCCTCGCTCGGCAGCCGGTTGACGTCGAGCGCTGCAGCAGGCGAGTCGGGCCAGGGCCGGAGCTGGCGCAGCTGCCCCTCCTGGACGAGCGCGAGCGGGCCGGCGTCGCCGGAGCCGAAGGCGTCGAGGCGATAGGGATGGACCTTGCGCACGTCGAGCGCCGAATGGACCTTGCCGGCGACGACGCCGACAACGCCGCGTGCCCCCGGCGTCGCTGCCACCACCGCCGCATCGGCGAGGTTGCGCGGCCCGTCGGCGAGGCGCGAGGTCGCCGGCCGCATCGCCGCGGTCAGGACCACCGGCTTGGCCGGCGCGAGGACGCGCTGCAGGAAGTACGCGGTCTCCTCGAGCGTGTCGGTGCCGTGGGTGACGATGACCGCTGCCACTTCGGGCCGGGCGAGATGGCCCGCGACACGCACCGCGAGGCACCGCCAGGTCGCGAAATCCATGTCCTTGCTGTCGATCTGGGAAACCTGCTCGCTCTCGACGCGCAGGCCGGCCGGCACTTCGAGCGTCGCGATCAGGGCGGCGACGGGGAGCATCGCCGACCGGTACGAGACGTTGTCGTCCGCCGAGGTTGCGCTGCCGGCGATCGTGCCGCCGGTGCCGAGAACGACGAGGCTGCGAACGGCGCTTTGCATTCTTCCTGAAACTGGATGAAAATACAGGCTGGATGTTTATTCAGCTATCGGCCCGGCCGAAAAGGTTGCCCATGCAGGAATCCCCCAAGCTCACCGATCGTCAACAGCAGATTCTCGATCTCGTGCAGAGCGCGATCGAGCGAACCGGCGCGCCGCCGACGCGTGCCGAGATCGCCAACGAGCTCGGCTTCAAGTCGGCCAACGCCGCCGAGGAGCACTTGCAGGCGCTCGCGCGCAAGGGCGTGATCGAGCTGATCGGCGGCACGTCGCGCGGCATTCGTCTGCAGTCTGACACATTGCGCGCGCTCAACCAGGCGCGCGGCAAGCAGTTCAGCCTGCCCTTGCCGAGCCTGGCTCAGCTCTCGCTGCCGCTGATCGGCCGCGTCGCGGCCGGCAGCCCGATCCTGGCCCAGGAGCACGTCGACCGCACCTTCCTGATGGAGGCGAGCATGTTCTCGCGCCGGCCCGATTACCTGCTCAAGGTTCGCGGCATGAGCATGAAGGACGCCGGCATCATGGACGGCGACCTGCTCGCGGTGCAGAAGGCGAGCGAGGCGAAGAGCGGCCAGATCGTCGTCGCCCGCCTCGGCGAAGACGTCACCGTCAAGCGCTTCAAGCGCACGCGCGGCGGCGTCGAGCTGCACGCCGAGAACTCCGATTTCAAGACGATCGTCGTCTCTCCCGGCGATTCGTTCGCGATCGAAGGCCTCGCGGTCGGGCTGATCCGCAACAACATGCTGATGTGACCCGGGGCTCGCGATGGTGATCAAGGCGCCCAAGGCTAAAAGCGCGGCGGAGTGCGAGCGCCTCGAGCAGCTCCCCAACATCGGCCCGTCGCTCGCCGCGGACTTGCGCAGCATCGGCATCGAGCGCCCGGCCGATCTGCGCGGCCAGGACGCCTACGCGCTCTACCGGCGCCTCTGCGAGGCGACCGGCCAGCGCCAGGACCCGTGCGTGCTCGATACCTTCATGGCCGCGACCGACTTCATGCGCGGCGGGGCGGCAGCGCCCTGGTGGAAGTACACCGCGGCGCGCAAGGCCACATTCGGAACGCTCTGAGTCGCTGCGGCGGATCGGCGCGAACTGGCGCGTCGGGACCGGCCATTTCTCGACTTAGCGGCGCCGCCGAAATCCGCCGGCCCGGAACACCGTCGTCGTTCGGCGCGCGCCGTCGCGAAGACGCCGTCGCGGCGGCCCGGCTCGACTTCGCCGACGCCCTCGAGGACGTCTGCACGCCCGGCGCTGCGCTGCTCCTCGATCGCATCGCCCTGGCCCGCTCGCTGCACGACCTGTGGCACCTGCGCGGTGAGCTGTTCGACCAGGTGTCGATTCGTCATGACCAGGCCGAGGCCGGACGCCGGCTGGCCGAGCTCGCCGGACATTTCGCCGAGCGATCGACGTTGTCGCGACTGCGCGACGCAGCCCGCGCCGCGAGCCGCCCCGCCGATCTCTGAGCTATGCGGCGCTGCCAGCGCTCGGCAGCGCGCCGAGGAAATCCATCTTGCCGAGCTCGACGCCGTTGTGACGGAGCAGCGCGTAGGTCGCCGTCACGTGGAAGAAGAAGTTGGGCAGCGCGAAGTGCTTCAGGTAGGCCTCGCCGCTCATCACGACCGGACCGGCGCGGCGGGGCACCGAGATTTCCTTGGCGTCGCTGCCGACGATCTGCGCCGCCGGCACCGATTTCAGGTAGTCGATCGTCTTCTGCACGCGCTGGCGCAGATCGGCCAGGGTCTTCTCGTCGTCGGCGAAGGACGGCCCCTCGCTGCCGGCGAGGCGGGCGATGCAGAACTTGGCGGCGTCGCAGGCGATCTGGATCTGCGTCGGCAGCGGCAGCATGTCGGGCGCAAGGCGGGCCGTGAGAAAGACGCCGGGCTCGAACTTCTTCGCGGCCGCATGCGCTTCGGCCTTGTCGAGCCAGGTGGCGAGGTTGCCGAGCATCCGAACGAAGATCGGCACGCTCGCCGAGTGCATGTCGAGGGCCATCGCGGAGTCCTTGCGCGCGTGAAAGAGCGATCGTAGCCGCTGCCCGAGGCCCGTGCACAATGGCTGCTCAGGCCGCGCGGCGACGCGGCGCGACCCGCTCGACCGCCCCGTGAACATCATCATCCTCGACGACTACCAGGATGCCGTGCGCAAGCTCAAGTGCGCATCGATCCTCGAGCACCTCAGCACCAAGGTCTTCACCAACACGGTCAAGGGTCTCGGCCAGCTCTCGGTGCGCGTTCGCGATGCCGAGATCCTGGTCCTGATCCGCGAGCGCAGCCAGTTTCCGCGCCAGCTGCTCGAGAAACTCCCGAAGCTGAAGCTGATCTCGCAGACCGGCCGCGTCGGCCCGCACATCGACGTCGAGACCTGCACCCGGCTCGGCATCGCCGTCGCCGAAGGCGCCGGCTCGCCGGTCGCGCCGGCCGAGCTGACCTGGGCATTGATCATGGCGGCGATGCGGCGCCTGCCTCACTACATCAGCACGCTGAAGCACGGGGGCTGGCAGCAGTCGGGGCTGAAGGCGGCCGGCATGCCGCCC
>JBDSLQ010000301.1:0-7814 GCA_039916285.1 Caldimonas sp. | reverse complement strand
TCCCTGCGATCACCCTGTTCTGCTGCATCGGCGTCTACTCGCTCAACAACAGCAACTTCGATGTTTACATGACGGCGATCTTCGCCGTCGTCGGCTATGCGTTCTACAAGCTGAGCGTCGAGCCGGCGCCGCTCCTGCTCGGCTTCATCCTCGGGCCGATGATGGAAGAGAACCTGCGCCGCGCCTTGCTGCTGTCGCGCGGCGACTGGACCACGTTCGTGACGCGCCCGCTGTCCTCCGCGCTGCTCATCGCCGCGGTCGCCTTGATCGTCATCGTCACGCTGCCGGCGATCAGGAAGAAGCGCGAGGTCGCGTTCTCGGAAGACTGACTTCTCGTCCGCGCAGCACAATGTGCGGATGAACTTCGACTGGAAGACGGCCTATCCGTCGACGCGCGTGCCGGTGTTCGCGCGCAACATCGTCTCCACCTCGCATCCGCTCGGCGCCCAGGCCGGGCTGCGCATGATCCAGCAGGGCGGCAACGCCGTCGACGGCGCCATCGCCGCGGCGGCGGTCATGACCGTCGTCGAGCCGTGCAGCAACGGCCTCGGTTCCGACGCCTTCTGCATCCTCTGGGACGGCAAGAAGCTGCACGGCCTCAATGCATCGGGCCCGGCGCCCGCCGCCTGGTCGCCCGACTACTTCCGTCGCAAGTACGGCGCCGACGCCGCCCGGCCGCCGGTGCGCGGCTGGGATTCGGTGACCGTTCCTGGTGCCGTCGCCAGCTGGGTCGCGCTCTCGGAGCGTTTCGGCACCCTGCCGTTCGTCGACCTGCTGGCGCCCGCGATCGAGATCGCCGAGCGCGGCTATGCGGTGCCGGTGATCGTGCAGCAGAAGTGGGAAGCGGCGGCGCCCCTGCTCGGCTCGTTGCCCGGCTGGGCCGACGCCTTCCTGCCGCACGGGCGCCCCCCCGAGGTGGCCGAGCGGTTCGCCTTCCCGGCCGCAGCGCGCGCGCTGAGTGCGATCGCGAGAACGCGCGGCGAGGCCTTCTATCGCGGTGAGATCGCCGAGGCGGCGGCCGAGCACTCGCGTGCCCACGGCGGCGCGATGGCGGCGAGCGACTTCGCGTCGTTCACGCCGGAGTGGGTCGACCCCATCGGCATCGACACCTATGGCCATCGCCTGCACGAGATCCCGCCCAACGGCCAGGGCATCGCCGCGCTGGTCGCCCTCGGCATCCTGCGCCACTTCGACATCGAATCGCTGCCGATCGACGGCGCCGAGTCGCAGCACCTGCAGGTCGAGGCGATGAAGCTCGCCTTCGCCGACGTCTACGCGCACGTCGCCGATTCGCGCAGCATGCGCCTCACGCCGGAGGAGATGCTCGACGACGCCTACCTCGCCGGCCGTGCCCGGCTCATCGATGCGAAGCGCGCCCAGGTGTTCGGCGCCGGCAACCCGGCCAAGGGCGGCACGATCTACCTCAGCGCTGCCGACGAGCGCGGCATGATGGTGAGCTTCATCCAGAGCAACTACATGGGCTTCGGCGCCGGCGTCGTCGTTCCGGGATGGGGCATCTCGATGCAGAACCGCGGCCACGGCTTCGTTCTCGATCCGGAGAGCCCGAACTGCGTCGCGCCCGGGCGCCGGCCGTTCCACACCATCATCCCGGCCTTCCTCAGCAAGGACGGCCGGCCGCAGATGAGCTTCGGCATCATGGGCGGCAACATGCAGCCCCAGGCGCATCTGCAGACCGTCGTTCGCATGCTCGCGCACCGCCAGCAGCCGCAGGCCGCGTGCGACGCGCCGCGCTGGCGCATCCACGCCGGGAAGCGCATCAACGTCGAGGCGACGATGGACGCGGCGACGGTGGCCGGCCTGGCCGAGCGCGGCCACGAGGTCGAGGTCATCCAGGACAGCTACCAGGACTTCGGCGCCGGCCAGTTCATCTGGCGCCTCGGCGACCCGGCCGTCGAGGGCTACCTGGCGGCGAGCGATCCGCGTCGCGACGGCCTGGCCGCCGGTTTCTAGGCTCTGGCGCGCATTTCCGCGATGGCAGGCGAGCCGGTCGCCACCGAGGCATGGCGCGCGCCGGTGCCGGCGCCGGGTCTGGTGCCGACGGCGCGCGCCGCCCTCTGGCCGGGCCTGGCGCTGGCGATGGCGGGATCGATCGCGTTCTCGGGCAAGGCGATCATCGTCAAGCTCGCCTACCGGCACGGCGTCGACGCGGTGACGCTGATCATGTACCGCATGCTGTTCGCGTTGCCGCTGTTCGGTCTGCTTGCCTGGTGGGCGGGCCGTGGCCGCCCGGCGCTGACGCGGCGCGACTGGATCGTCGTCACCGGCCTCGGCTTTTGCGGCTACTACCTGTCCAGCTTTCTCGACTTTGCCGGGCTGGTCTACATCACCGCCAGCCTCGAACGGCTGATCCTCTATCTGAATCCGACGCTGGTCCTGGGCCTCGGCGCGATGCTCTACAAGCGGCGCGTGCGGATGCGACAGGTCGCCGCCCTGTCGGTCAGCTATTGCGGCGTCCTGCTCGTCTTCGGCCACGAGGTCTCGCTGCAGGGGAGCGACGCGGCCTTCGGGACGGCGCTGGTCTTCGCCAGCGCCATCAGCTACGCGATCTACCTCGTCGCCAGCGGCGAGGAGGTGAAGCGGCTCGGTGCGGTGCGCCTGACCGGCCTGGCGACGAGCATCGCCTGCCTGTTCTGCATCGCCCAGTTCCTGGTCCTGAAGCCGATGTCCGCGTTGACGGTCGCGCCGGAGGTGATCTGGCTCTCGGTCCTCAACGCGACGCTGTGCACCTTCCTGCCGGTGCTGATGGTGATGATGGCGATCGAGCGCGTCGGCGCCGCGGTGGCGGCGCAGACAGGCATGATCGGGCCGCTGTCGACGATCGTGATGGGGATCCTCATCCTGGGCGAGCCGTTCACCGGCTGGATCGTCGCCGGCACGGCCCTGGTGTTGACCGGAATCTGGTTGCTGACGCGATGGAGATGAAGCGATGGATCTAGGAATCGAAGGCAAGTGGGCGCTCGTCTGCGCCGCCAGCAAGGGTCTCGGCAAGGGCTGCGCGACGGCGCTCGCCCAGGAGGGGGTCAACGTCGTCATCACGGCGCGCGGCGCGGAGGTGCTCGAAGAAACGGCCCGCCAGCTGCGCGCCCTCGGCCGCGGCGAAGTGCGAACCGTTGCCGGCGACATCACGACAGAAGCCGGGCGCGCAGCGGCGCTCGCCGCGTGTCCCCAGGTCGACATCCTGATCAACAACGCCGGCGGGCCGCCGCCCGGCGACTTTCGCGAATGGGATCGCGACGCCTGGCTGCGCGCGCTCGACGCCAACATGCTGACGCCGATCGAGCTGATCAAGGCGACGGTCGACAAGATGGCGGAGCGCGGCTTCGGCCGCATCGTCAACATCACGTCCGGGTCGGTGAAGGCGCCGATCGACGTGCTGGGCCTCTCGAACGGCGCGCGCAGCGGCCTCACCGGATTCGTCGCCGGCGTCGCGCGGACCCCGCTCGCGCAGCGCGGCGTCACCGTCAACGGGCTTCTGCCGGGCTGGTTCGACACCGACCGGGTGCGAACGACCGCGGCCGCCGCGGGCAAGCGCGCCGGCACCACCGCCGAGGCGTTCATCGAGGCGAGAAAGCAGGTGGTTCCGGCAAGGCGCCTCGGCACGATCCAGGAGTTCGGCGCCGCCTGCGCCTTCCTCTGCAGCGTTCACGCCGGCTACATCACGGGCCAGAACCTGCTGATGGACGGCGGCGCCTACCCCGGAACGTTCTGACGCCGCGTCAAGGCGCCGGCATGTCGGCGCCGCATTTCCAGCACTGCTCGAACGGGCCGTCGATGCGCTCCTGACAGGCGCGGCAGACCCAGTGGCGATGGAGCGGATGGCTCAGCTCGTGCAGCAGCGTGCGCGCGCGCTCGAGCTCGCCGTCGTCGGAGATCCACACCTCGGGCAGTGCCTGGTCGGGCGGCAGCTCGCCGGCGATGCTGCTCGCGTACATGCGCTGCACCGTCGCGGCGACGCCGGCGTTGCTGAGCATGTCGGCCCACAGCGTCGCGAGGGCCAGGTTGGGAGCGCGGGTCAGACGTTTCATCGGCGGCTCTGGCACGATAGCGCACTGCACCGCCACGAAAGAGCACCATGACCCACACCACCACCAGCCCGACGGTCCGCATCGAGAAGGCCGGCGGCCCCGAAGAGATGAAGCTGGTCGACCTGCCGGTCGGCGAGCCGGGCGCCGGCGAGGTCCGCATCCGCCACCACGCCTCGGGCCTCAACTACATCGACGTCTACCAGCGCTCGGGCGTCTACGCGATGCCGATGCCACTGGCGATGGGCAACGAGGGCGCGGGCGTGATCGAGGCCGTCGGCGCCGGCGTGACGCACCTGAAGGCCGGCGATCGCGCCGCCTATTGCAGCGGCCCGCCGGGCAGCTACGCCCTCGCGCGCGTGATGCCTGCGAAGACGGTCGTCACGCTCCCCGAGGCGATCTCGTTCGAGACCGGCGCCGCGATGATGCTGAAGGGCCTGACGACGCAATACCTGCTCAAGCGCGTGCGCGGCCAGGAGGCGCTCGAGCCCGGCGACTTCATCGTCTGGCATGCGGCCGCGGGCGGCGTCGGCCTGATCGCCTGCCAGTGGGCGAAGGCGCTCGGCCTGAAGCTGATCGGCACGGCAGGCAGCGAGGAGAAATGCGCGCTCGCGCGGGACAACGGTGCAGCCTTCACGATCAACTACCGGAGCGAGGATTTCGCCGCGCGCGTCAAGGAGATCACCGGCGGCAAGGGCGTCAAGGTCGTCTACGACTCGATCGGCAAGGACACCTGGGACAAGTCGCTCGACTGCCTGCGCCCGTTCGGCCTGATGGTGAGCTTCGGCAACGCCTCGGGCGTCGTGCCGCCGTTCGCGCCGGTCTCGCTCGGGCCCAAGGGTTCGCTCTACGTGACGCGGCAGACGCTCGGGACCCACATCGCGACGCGCGAGGCGATGCAGGCGATGGCCGACGAGCTGTTCGCGGTCGTCGCCAGCGGCCAGGTCAAGATCCACGTCGCGCAGCGCTACCCGCTCGCCGATGCCGCGCAGGCGCACCGCGACCTCGAGGCGCGCAAGACGATCGGCTCGACGATCCTCACCCTCTGAGCAGCACGTCGATGCTCACCCTGTACGGCAGCAAGGGGTCGGGCTCGGCGTCGACCGAAGCGGCGCTCGAGATCGCCGGTGTGCCCTACCGCAAGGTCGAGGCAGCTTCGTGGACGCCGTCGCCGGGCCTCGAGGCCCTCAGGCTCGTCAACCCCATCGCTCAGATTCCGACGCTGGTCCTCGACGACGGCAGCGTCCTCACCGAAAGCGCAGCAATCCTGATCCACCTCGGCCTCGCCCATCCCGAAAGCGGCCTCATCGCCGGCGACCCGGCGCAGCGCGCACGGCAGATCCGCGGCCTGGTCTACATCGCCGCCAACTGCTACGCCGGCATCGGCATCCTCGACTATCCCGATCGCTGGTACCCGGACCCCGACGACGCCGTCACGAAGGCGATGCATGCGCGCGGCCGGGCCCGCCTGCACGAGTTGTGGCAGATCTTCGCCGACCAGTTCCCTGCTGCGCCGTGGCTCTCGGGCGAGCGCGTGGGCGCGCTCGACATCCTCGCCGCGACGGTGTCCAAGTGGAGCGGCGCGCGCAAGGCGCTTGCCGAGACGCGGCCCGGTTTTGCGGCGCTGCTGGCGCGCATCGATGCGGATCCGCGCATCGCCCCGGTCTGGGCGCGGCATTGGCCGCAGCCGTGAGCGGCGCCTTGCCGAAATGCGAACCGCAGCTTGGGCGCTGGTCGTCGCGGCGACCGTCGGGCTTCCTCGCGTCGGCCTTGCCGTCGGCGAAAACGAGCTCGTCTCGCTGATCAACGCGCGCCGCGCCGAGATGCGCGGCTGCAGCGGCGTGCGCGAGGCGGCGGCGGGCCCGCTCGCGCCGTCGCCGTCGCTGGCGCGCGTCGATGCAGCGGCCGCAGGGGGCGATCTCGGCAAGGCGTTGATCGCCGCCGGATATAGCGCCGCGACGGCGACGACGATCGTGCTCTCGGGCGCCGGCGAGGCGCAGGCCGCGGTGCGCATGGTGGAGGAACAGCATTGCGACGTGGTGCGCAACCCTCGCTATGTCGAAATCGGCGTCATGCGCACCGGCTCGACCTGGCGCATCAACCTGGCGGCTCCGCTGCTCGCCGGCGACCTCGGCGACTGGCGCGAAGCCGGCCAGGCGGTGCTGCGCCTCGTCAACGAGGCGCGCCGGCGCGGCGGCGTCTGCGGCACGCGGCGCTTCGCTGCGGCGGCGCCCCTGGCCTGGAGCGATTCGCTCGCCGCGGCCGCGCTCGCGCACAGACAGGACATGGCGGCCCACGACTACTTCGATCACGTCGACCGCCGCGGCAGCGCGGTCGCCGAGCGCGCGCGCCGGCACGGCTATCCGTGGCGTGTGATCGGCGAGAACATCGCCGCCGGGCAGGGCGCCCCGCAGCAGGTGGTCGCCGGCTGGCTGGCGAGCCCGGGCCATTGCGCCAACGTCCTCTCGCCCGACTTCAGGGAAATGGCCACGGCCTACGCGCTCAACCCGCAAGCGGCCATGGAGATCTACTGGACCCAGGTGTTCGGCTCGCGCTGAGGCCCAAAAGTCGCGCCGGCGCTCCGGCAGCTCAGGACGAGCGCCGGACGCGCCGCAGCTCGTCGAGGATGAGCAGCACCGCGCCGATCGTGATCGCGCTGTCGGCGACGTTGAACGACGGAAAATAGTGCTGCCCCCAGTGCACCTGGATGAAGTCGACGACGTGGCCGTGCAGCATCCGGTCGATGACATTGCCGAGCGCGCCGCCCAGGATCAGCGCCAGCGCCCAGCTGAACATGCGCTGGCCGCCGTGTCGGGCCAGCATCCAGACGATGAACACGGAAGCGGCGAGGCCGAGGCCGATGAAGAACCAGCGCTGCCAGCCGCTCGCATCGTTGAGAAACGAGAACGCAGCGCCCCGGTTATGGGCGCGGACGATGTCGAAGAAGTCCGTCACCCTGCGCGCATCGCCGAGCCGGAGCGCGGCGACGATCATCGCCTTGGTCAGCTGGTCCAGGACGATGATCGCCCCGGCGATGCCGAGCCAGGGGCCGAGCGAGCCCGCGCGTCGCGCTGCCATCAGGCGACAGTTCGCGCTTCGCCGGCGCCGAACAGGTTGGCGGTGCAGCGGCCGCAGATCGTCGGGTGCGAAAGGTCGACGCCGACATCGGCGCGGTAGTGCCAGCAGCGCTCGCACTTCGGCGCCGCCGTCACTGCGGCGTCGACGAAGAATTCGTTCGCGTCGGCGGCGCTGGCGAGCGGCTCGCTGCGCGCCGCCGAGGTGATGAGGACGAATCGCAGGTCGTCGCCGAGCGTGGCGAGCAGCTCGCCCGCCGCCGGACCGGCCTTGACCGTGACTTCGGCCTGGAGCGACGAGCCGAGGCGGCCTTCGCTGCGCAAGGTCTCGATCTTCCGGTTCGACTCGCCTCGAATAGCGGCGATGCGCGCCCACTTGGCGAGCAGCGCCTCGTCTTCCCAGGCGCGCGCGTCGCTGTAGACCTCGGCGAAGATCGAGAACGACGCCTTCGGCCCGAGCGCCTTCCACGCCTCCTCGGCGGTGAAGCTGAGGAACGGCGCCATCCAGCGCAGCATCGCGTGGGTGACGTGCCACAGCGCCGTCTGCGCCGATCGGCGCGCGCGCGAGCCGGCCGCGGCGGTGTAGAGGCGGTCCTTGAGGATGTCGAGGTAGAACGCGCCGAGGTCCTCGGAGCAGAACACCTGCAGCTTGGCAACGACCGGATGGAACTCGTAGGCGCCGTAGTGGCCGCCGGCG
>JBDSLQ010000300.1:0-3859 GCA_039916285.1 Caldimonas sp. | reverse complement strand
CGTCGACCTCAAGAAGCCGGCCGGCCTGCAGGTCGTGCGCCGCCTGCTCGCCGACGCCGACGTGCTGATCTACAACGTGCGGCCGAACGCGATGGCCCGGCTCGGCCTCGACTACGAGACGGTCGCCGCGCTCAACCCGCGCCTCGTCTACGCCGGCCTGTTCGGCTTCGGCCAGGACGGTCCTTACGCGGCGCGCCCCGCCTACGACGACCTGATCCAGGGCGGCGCAACGCTGCCGCACCTGATCGCGATGGCGAGCAAGGGCCCGCCGCGCTACGTGCCGTGCGCGATGGCCGACCGCATCGTCGGCCTGACGGCGGTCGGCGGCATCCTCGCGGCGCTGCTCGCGCGCCAGGCCAGCGGCCGCGGCCAGCGCCTCGACGTGCCGATGTTCGAGACGATGGTCGGCTTCGTCCTCGGCGACCACCTGGGCGGCCTCAGCTTCGAGCCGCCGCTCGACGAAGGCGGCTACGCGCGTCAGCTCTCGCACGAGCGGCGCCCCTACCGCACCCGCGACGGCTACCTCTGCGCGCTGGTCTACAACGACAAGCAGTGGCAGGGCTTCCTGCGCGCGATCGGCCGCGAATCGCTGCTGCAGGAGGACACCCGCTTCGCCACGTTCGCCAACCGCTCGCGCCACATCGACTTCGTCTACGGCGAGCTGGCGCGCATCTTCGAGCAGCGCACCACCGCCGAATGGATGGCGCTGCTCGAGGAGGCCGACGTGCCGATGATGCCGATGCACGACCTGAAGAGCGTTCTCGACGACCCGCACCTCGTCGCGACGAAGTTCTTCACCACCAGCGAGCACCCGAGCGAGGGGATGATCCGCTCGATGCGCATGCCGATGAGCTGGTCCGAGAGCACGCCCGAGCCGGCGCGCCACGCGCCCCGCCTCGGCGAGCACAGCGTCGAGGTGCTCGCGCAGGCCGGCTACAGCGGTGCGGAGATCGACGCGCTGATTGCGCAAGGCGCGGTCCAGGCGCACAGCGCGTCGGCGCCCCGTGCCGAAGGTTCGCCATGAACTTCGCCCTCACCGAGCAGCAGGAAGGCATCCGCGACGCGATCGCGAAGGTCTGCGCGCGCGTCGACGACGCCTACTGGTTCGAGCGCGACCACGACGGCCGCTTCCCGGGAGAGTTCTACAAGGCGCTCGCCGCCGACGGCTGGCTCGGCATGTGCATCGGCGAGGCCTACGGCGGCTCGGGCCTCGGCATCACCGAGGCGGCGATCATGATGCAGACGATCGCCCAGTCCGGCGGCGGCATGTCGGCAGCGTCGTCGGTCCACATCAACCTGTTCGGCCTCAACCAGGTCGCCGTGTTCGGCAACGACGAGCAGCGCCGGCGCATGCTGCCGCCGGTGGCGCGCGGCGAGGTCAAGAGCTGCTTCGGCGTCACCGAGCCCGACACCGGCCTCAACACGACGCAGCTCAAGCTGCGCGCGGTGAAGAAGGGCGACCGCTACGTCGTCGACGGCCAGAAGGTCTGGATCTCGACGGCGCAGGTCGCCGACCGCATCCTCCTGCTCGCCCGGACGACGCCGCTCGAAGAGGTGAAAAAGCCGACCCACGGCCTGAGCCTCTTCTACACCGCCTTCGACCGCGAACGCATCTCGGTGCGCGAGATCGAGAAGATGGGACGCAAGTGCGTCGACTCGAACGAGCTCTTCTTTGCCGGCTTCGAGATCCCGGCCGAAGACCTGATCGGCGAGGAAGGGCGCGGCTTCGAGTACATCCTGCATGGCATGAACCCCGAGCGAGTGCTGATCGCCGCCGAGGCGGTCGGCATCGGCCGGCTCGCGCTCGAGCGCGCCGTCGCCTACGCGAAGGAACGCGTCGTCTTCAACCGGCCGATCGGCCAGAACCAGGGCATCCAGCATCCGCTCGCGCAGAACTGGATGGAGCTCGAGGCGGCCCACCTCGTCGTCATGCAGGCGGCCTGGCAATACGACAACGGCCTTCCCTGCGGCGCCGCCGCCAACGCCGCCAAGTACCTCGCCGGCGAGGCGGGCTTCAACGCTTGCCAGCAGGCGGTCATGACGCACGGCGGCTTTGGCTACGCCAAGGAGTACCACGTCGAGCGCTACCTGCGCGAGGTGATGATCCCGCGCATCGCGCCGATCAGCCCGCAGCTGGTGATGTGCTACATCGCCGAGAGAGTCCTCGGCTTGCCGAAGTCGTATTGAGCGGCGTCGACGAGCACCAGCAAGCCATGAACGACAACAGCTCCGCCGCGCCGGCCGTCCGCTACGAGCAGACCGGCGCGGTCGTGCTCGTCACCATCGATCGGCCGGCGCAGCTCAACGCGATCAACAGCGAGGTGCGCGCCGGCGTGTTCGCGGCGTTCACGCGCTTCGAGGCCGACGATTCGGCGCGCGTCGCCATCCTCACCGGCGCCGGCAGCAAGGCCTTTTGCGCCGGGATGGACCTGAAGGAAGCGGCCGAAACGTCGCTCGCCGTGCCGCCGAAGGGCTTCCTGCCGATCATCGGCCAGGGCCTCGACGTGACCAAGCCGACGATCGCCGCCGTCAACGGCGTTGCCTATGCCGGCGGCTGGCTGCTCGCGCAGATGTGCGATCTCTGCGTCGCCGCCGAGCACGCGACCTTCGCCATCAGCGAGGCGCGAGTCGGGCGCGGCATGCCTTGGGCGGCGCCGCTCGTCGGCATGGTCCAGCAGCGCGCGCTGATGGAGTTGCTGCTGACGGGCGAGCCGATCGACGCGCAGCGCGCGCGCGAGATCGGCTTCGTCAACCACGTCGTTCCCGCTGCCGAACTGCTGCCGCGCTGCTTCGCGATCGCCGGGAAGATCGCCGCCAACGCGCCTCTCACCGTCCGCGCCGCGCGCGAGCTGGTCTACCTCTCGACGGAGATGGGCCGCTCGGCGGCGCTGCGCGCCGGTGTGCAGCTGTTCGAATCGGTCTACCGCAGCGAGGACGCCCAGGAGGGCCCGCGCGCTTTCCGCGAGAAGAGAAAGCCGCAATGGAAAGGTCGATGATCGCCATGCCGCCGCCGACGCTGTTCGACCGCCTGCGGCGCGTCATAGACGCGATCGACAACGTCCTAATGGTGATCGGCTGCCTGATGCTGTTTGCGCTGATGTTCGTCGTCGTTGCCGATGTCGCCTTGCGCTACGCCTTCAACTCGCCGCTGCAGTGGTCGTACGAGGTGATCTCGAGCTACCTGATGCCGGGCCTGTTCTTCTTCGCCGCCTCGCACACGCTGAAGGCGCATGGCCACGTCGCCGTCGACATCCTCCACAACTACCTCGGCCGGCGCACCCGCTATGTGCTCGAGGCGCTGGTCAGCACCCTGGCGACGCCGGTGTTCCTGCTCTGCACCGTCGTCTCGGCGCGGCGCACCTTCGAGGACCTGCAGACCGCGGCGACATCGACCAGCGGCCTGGCGCTGCCGACATGGACGATCAGCCTGATGCTGCCGATCGGCTTCGGCCTGCTGACGCTGCGTCTGGCGATCAACACGATCGGCTACTTCGCGACGATCGCGACCGGCCGCGAGGTGACGCCGCTGCCGCCGATCTCGGGAACGGAGGAGCTCGCGCCATGATGGCCGCGGGTGTCACGCTGCTCTTGTTCCTGCTCCTTGCCGCAGGCATGCCGGTGGCGTTCGCGCTCGTCGTCGCCGGAAGCGTCGGCCTGTACCTGGTCGGCGGCCTCGACGTGCTCGCCGGCGTCATCACGACGACGCCGCTCTCGACCGCGGGCTCGTACGAGTTGATCTCGATCCCGATGTTCATCCTGATGGCCGAGTTCGTGATCCTGAGCGGCGTTGCCGACGATCTGTTCAAGGCCGCATCGACCTGGGTCGGCCGCGTCCCGGGCGGCCTCGGCATGGCGACGG
>JBDSLQ010000299.1:0-7724 GCA_039916285.1 Caldimonas sp. | reverse complement strand
GGCCCGGACGCGCAGACGTTCGAGAAGGCGAGCCGCGCCGACACGTCGAAGCCCGACGTCATCGAGGACACGATGGCGTTCATGTTCGAGTCGCGCGGCGTCTGGCGACCGACGCGGCAGGCGCTCGCATCGGCCGAGCTGCAGGACGATTACTTCCGCTGCTGGCAGGACCTGCCGAAGCACTTCGACCCGCGCCGGCGCTAGCGGGCGGTCGTCGTTTCAGCCGAGGCCGAAGAACTCGCGCAGCGCCGCCCGGTACTGCTCGGCGCCGCGCCAGCTCGTGGTCGTGTGCGTGCCGCCTTCGATGAGCAGGAAGCGCTTCGCGGCGGTCGCCCGCTCGTAGAGCAGGCGGCCGAACCGGGACGGCACCAACGAATCGTCGCTACCGTGGACGACGAGCAGCGGCGCCTTGATGCGCGGCACCGTCGCGAGCGAATCGAAGCGTTCGGTGATCAGCATCGAGATCGGCAGCCAGCCGTACTTGAAGGTGCCGAACATGTCGCGGATCGACGTGAACGTGCCCTCGACGATGACGCCGCGCGGTGCCACCGGTTCGGGCGCGTCGGCCAGGCGCGCCGCGAGCTGCACCGCGATCGCGCCGCCGAGCGAATGGCCGAAGACATAGCGCGCAGCGTCGGGATGGCGCTCGCCGAGCCAGCGCCAGGCGGCGGCCGCATCCTCGACGACACCGGTTTCGGAAGGCAGCTCGTCGGTGCTCGCGCCGAAGCCGCGATAGTCGATCGCCAGCACCGAGAAGCCAAGCTCGCGCATCTGCTCGATGCGGAAGACGCTGCGGCCGAGATACTGGCGCGCGCCGTGCAGAAAGAGCATCTGCGGCGCCTTCGGATCGGCATTCGCCGCGTACAGCGCGTGCAGGCGGATCGGCCGGCCGGTCGACGGCGAGACGTGGTCGATCCAGACGCTGTCCATATCCTCGGTGCGCGCGACGCGGGCGAGTTCGTCGGCGTTCGCCGAGGGCACCGGCGTCGCCTGGAAGATCCACTTGCGCTGCTGCGTGCCGAGGCTGGCCCAGCCCGCCGACAGCCCGCCGGCGGCGAGGATGAGCGCGGCGGCAAGGCCGATACGGCGGCCGGGCAGCGCGCGCAACAGGGCACGAGTGCCTTGGGGTGCCGGAATGCTGTCGTCCATCGCTCGACTGTCCTTCGATCGCGCGGCACCACGCAATCCCGCGGTACAGGGGTCGCGTTGGCGGCGCCACAAAAGTTACCGATGCTTAACGCGGCAAGGCGACGTCCGGCTTACCTGGAAGGCGTTTTCGGACAACGCACGACAGCGCAGGCGCGTTGAATAGAGCCGCTTCACAACTCTTTCGCGACAAGCAAACGACGCGTCATGAACAAGACACTTCATCCCCTCATCGGCATTGCTGCCGTCGCCTTCGCCGCCCATGCGTCCGCGCAGATCACGTTCTACGAAGGCGAGGGCTTCCGGGGCCGCACCTTCGCGGCCAACGGCGAAGTGCGCAACTTCGAGCGCTCGGGCTTCAACGACCGCGCGTCGTCGGTCGTCGTCGATCGAGGCCGATGGGAAGTGTGCGAAGACGCACGCTTCAACGGCCGTTGCGCCGTCCTGCGCCGGGGCAGCTACGACTCGCTGCGCGGCATGGGCATGGAGAACCGGATCTCGTCGGTGCGCCGCGTCGACGACCGCCGCAACTACGAGAACGAAGCGCCGCAAGCGCTCGCCGCCCCGACCTACGAGTACCGCCGCCGGCCCGAAGAGCGCCTGCGCGAAGTGCCGATCACCTCCGCACGCGCGGTCATGGGCCCGCCCGAGCAGCGTTGCTGGGTCGAGCGCAGCCAGGTCGGCGAACGGCGCGAGCTCAACGTCCCTGGCGCGATCATCGGCGGCGTCCTCGGCGGCATCCTCGGCCACCAGGTCGGCGGCGGCACGGGCAAGACGGTGGCGACGATCGGCGGCGCAGTCGGCGGCGGTGCGCTCGGCGCCAACGTCGACCGGATCCGCGACCCGCAGTCAGGGCAGGACGTGCGGCGCTGCGAGACCGTCGCCGGCCAGACGCCCCAGTACTGGGACGTGACCTACAACTACCAGGGCGTCGAGCACCGCGTGCAGATGAACACGCAGCCCGGCCCGACGATCGCGGTCAACCGCAACGGCGAGCCTCGTCTCTGACGGAGCGGGCGAAAGCCCGCCTCAGGTGATCACGGACGGGGCATTACGCCCCATCCGTTCGTGCACGCCGGCGATCCGGTCGGCAATCGCGATCAGCGGGGCCAGGGCGGCCTGCGTCTCGACCCCCTGACGTGCGGGGTCGGCCTCGAAGCGCTCGAGGTAGATCCGCAGCGTCGCACCGTCGGTTCCCGTGCCCGACAGACGCAAGACGATCCGCGCGTCGTCGTCGAAGAAGATCCGGATGCCTTGCCGGGTCGTCAGCGAGCCATCGACCGGGTCGGTGTAGGCGAAGTCGTCGGCATGGACGACGGTGGCACGCGTGCCGTCACCGCGCTCGAACGACCGGCCCGGCAGCGCGGCGAGTTGCTCGCGCAGGTCGGCCATCAGCGCGTTCGCTGCGGCGGCGTCGATCGCTTCGTAGTCGTGGCGTGAATAAATGTCGCGGCCGAAGCGACGCCAGTGATCTGCAACGATCGCCTCGACCGATTCGCCGGGCCGGGCGGCGAGGATGTTGAGCCAGAACAGGACCGCCCACAGGCCGTCCTTCTCGCGCACGTGGTCGGAGCCGGTTCCGGCGCTCTCTTCGCCGCAGATCGTCGCGAGCCCGGCGTCGAGCAGGTTGCCGAAGAACTTCCAGCCGGTCGGCGTCTCGTGACAGGCGACGCCCAGCTTCGCGGCGACGCGGTCAGCGGCCCGGCTGGTCGGCATCGACCGCGCGATGCCTTTCAGGCCGCTCGCGTAAGACGGTACGAGATGCGCGTTGGCGGCGAGGACGGCGAGGCTGTCGCTCGGCGTGACGACGAAGCGGCGGCCGACGATCATGTTGCGGTCGCCGTCGCCGTCGCTCGCCGCGCCGAAGTCCGGCGCGGCCTTCGAACCTTCGCCGAAGTCCGGCGCGTCGGCGCCGAACATCACCCGCATCAAGTCGCCCGCGTGGATCGGATTCGGGTCCGGGTGGCCGCCGCCGAAATCCGCGAGCGGCGTCGCCGCCACGACACTGGTCGCCGGCGCGCCGAGGCGGCGCACGAAGATCTCCTCGGCGTAGGGGCCGGTGACGGCGTGCATCGCATCGAAGCGCATGCGGAAGGCACCCCCGCGAAGCAGGCGGCCGATGGCGTCGAAGTCGAACAGGCGGGCGAGCAGGTCGGCGTACTCGACGACCGGATCGAACACCTCGACCGTCGTCTCGCCGAGGGCCGTGACGCCGTCCTTCGCCAGATCGATGTCGGCGTGCGCGGTCGTGAGGTAGCGCTCGATCCGCTCGCTTTTGCGCCAGATCGCCTCCGTGACCTTCTCCGGCGCCGGCCCGCCATTGGCGGTGTTGAACTTGATGCCGAAGTCGCCTTCGGGGCCACCCGGGTTGTGGCTCGCCGACAGGATGATCGCGCCGAACGCCGCACGCGCGCGCACCACGCAGCTCGCAGCCGGCGTGGAGAGAATCCCGGCGCGGCCGACGAGGACCCGGCCGAAGCCGTTCGCCGCCGCCATGCGGACGATCGTCTGAATCGCCACGTCGTTGTAGTAACGCCCGTCGCCGCCGACGACGAGGGTCTTTCCCGCAAAGCCCGCCAGCGAATCGAAGATCGACTGGACGAAGTTCTCGAGATAGCCCGGCTGCCGGAACACGGCGACCTTCTTGCGCAGCCCCGAGGTGCCGGGGCGCTGCTCGGCGAACGGTCGGGTCGGGAGGGTCAGGATCTCGCTCATGTTCGTTGCGCGTTCGCTGGGATCGATCGGTTCGGCGAAAAGTGTCGCCGATACTGCGCCCCCATGTCGGCGCTGGTCTTCGTCAAGCTGTTCGCGATCTTCGCCGTTGTCGCGATCGGCTGGGCGGTCGCGAAGAGCGGCCGCCTCGGCAGCGGCGATCCGTCGCGCGTCCTCTCGGGGGCCGCTTTCTACATCTTCGTTCCGGCGCTGCTTTTCCGCACCAGCGCGCGCACCGACTTTTCGCACCTCGACCCGCGCATCGTCCTCGCCTTCTTCGTGCCGACGGTTGCCCTCTTGCTGCTGGTCTACGCGAGCCTGCGCTTCGCGCACCGCACCCACGCGGGCGCCCCGGCCGCGCCGAGCGTGCGTGCCATCACCGGCTCGTTCGGCAACGCCGTGCAGATCGGCATCCCCCTGGCGGCGGCGCTCTACGGCGAGAGCGGGCTGGCGCTGCACGTCACGCTCGTCAGCCTGCACGCGCTCATCCTGCTGACGCTGCTCACCGCGCTGGTCGAGCTCGACCTCGCCCGCGCGCGTCGACGCGCCGAGCCGCACGGCACCCACCTCCTGGCCACGCTGGCGACGACCGCCCGGAACACCGTCGTCCACCCCGTCGTCCTGCCGGTTCTCGCCGGGCTCGCCTGGAACGCATCGGGATTCGCGCTGCCGTCTTTCGCCGACGGGCTTCTCGCCACGCTGGGCCAGGCCGTGGTGCCGCTTTGCCTCGTCCTCATCGGCGTCTCCCTCGCCCATTACGGCGTTCGCGGCTCAATGCGGGGGGCGCTGGTGCTGTCGTTCCTGAAGCTCGTGGTCCAGCCGCTGGCGGTACTGGCGTTCGCGCGCGGCGTGATCGGCCTGACCGGCGTTCCGCTCGCCATCGTCGTCATGATGGCGGCCGTGCCGGTCGGCAGCAACGCGCTGATCTTCGCGCAGCGCTACGAGACGATGCAGGCCGAGACGAGCACCGCGATCGTCGTCTCGACGCTGGCTTTCGTCGTCACCGCGCCGCTCTGGCTGGCATTGCTGCAGGCGGTCGGTTGACGCTCGACGCGAGGATTTGGCGACCGAGTCGCCTTTGACGATACTTCGCCTGTCGCAGATCTGGGGCTTGACCCATGGCGTTGGGCCGCTGGTGGAATCCGTTCACGCGCAAGGGCCGCCCGGCGTCAGCAGGCTCGGCGTTCCCGGATGACGCTGCGTCGGTCCCTGGGCCCACGGCGCCGCCGTCGCCGCCACAGCGCACGGCGAGGACGTCGGCGCCAGCTGGCGCCGATTCGCCGACCGCGCCCGCCACGCTTGCCGCCGAGCCGGTCGGGGTGCTCGACCCGCCGCTGACGACCGAGCAGCGCATCCGATTCTTCCGCTGGATCGTCGGCGTTCCCGACCGCGCCGGAACCTCCGGCCTGCCCGACCTCGTCGTCCAGCACCTGATGGAACGACTCGACGAGACCATCGCCTCCGACACGCTTCGCGCCGGCCTCCTGCCGCGCGCGCCGCACGTGATCCCGCAGCTCATGAAGACGCTGCGCGACGAGGGCTACTCCTCGGTCGACGTCGCCAGCCGGATCTCGAAGGACGTGGTTCTCACCGCCGAGGTCGTTCGCAGCGCGACCAGCGTGTTCCAGCGCGCCGCCGACGACGAGAGTGAAATCGACCTTGCGCGCGCGGTGACCATGATCGGCACCCAGGGCCTGCGCCGCGCCATCGCCAACGTCGTCCTGCGGCCGATATTCGATGCCAAGGGCGACACCTTCTCGGCGCGCGGCGCGACCCAGGTCTGGAGAGATGCCGATCGCAAGGCACGCCTGTGCGCCGCGATCGCCGCCCCGAAGGTTCTCGATCCTTTCGACGGCTACCTCGCCGGCTTGCTGCACAACACCGGCTGGACCGCGCTGCTGCGCGCCATCGACGGCTTCGACGACATGCAACTCACCGGCGCCCACCTGGCGCACCCCGACGTCGTGCCGCAGCTGCTGCAGCGGCGCGATGCGCTGTTCGGTGCGCTCGTCGGGCCGTGGAACTTGAGCGCCGCCGTCGACGCGCTGGCTCTGGAAGTCGGCGCCCGCGGGCTCGAGGGAGTCGAGTCGCCTCTCGGGCAGTCGTTGCGCCACGCCGACCGCCTCGCCGCGATGCACGCGCTGGCGCCCGCCGGCCAGGGGCCGGCGGCGAGCGTGCCGACGTGGGCGACTTTGCCCAAGGCCGTGCAGGACTGCTACGCCGGCCTCGCGCCCCACTGACGGCCGGGGCGCCCGCCGCGCCTGCTGGGCCGCGCGCCTATGATTCCGGCTCGCTCCGCTGGAGCCCGACCTCAATTCGACGACCGAACCACCATGAACCTCCCTCGCTTTGCCGCCGCCGGCCTGGCCGCCACCGCGCTCTTCGCCGCCTGCGGCGCCGCCTTTGCCGCGAAGACCCTCGTCTACTGCTCCGAAGGCAGCCCCGAGGGATTCAATCCGCAGTTCTTCACCACCGGCACGACTGCCGACGCCTCGTCGGTGCCGCTCTACAACCGCCTGGTCGAGTTCGAGCTCGGCACGACCAACGTCGTCCCCGGCCTGGCCGAGAGCTGGACCGCCGCGCCGGACGGCCTCAGCTACACCTTCAAGCTGCGCCGCGGCGTCAAGTTCCACAGCAATTCGAAGTTCACGCCGACGCGCGACTTCAACGCCGACGACGTGCTGTTCTCGTACAACCGCATGGCCGACCCGGCGCATCCGTTCGCGAAGGTGACGCCGGGACAGACCTACTCGTACTTCGAGGACATGGCGATGAGAGACATCGTCGAGAAGGTCGAGAAGGTCGACCCGATGACGGTGCGCTTCGTCCTCAAGAAGCCCGAGGCGCCTTTCATGGCCGACATGGCCATGGACTTCGCGTCGATCCTCTCGGCCGAGTACGCCGACAGGATGATGGCCGCCAAGACCCCCGACGTCATCGACCGCGAGCCGATCGGCACCGGCCCGTTCCAGTTCGTCTCGTACCAGAAGGACGCGGTGATCCGCTACAAGGCGTTCGACCAGCACTGGGGCGGCCGGCCGAAGATCGACAACCTGGTCTACGCGATCACCACCGACGCGTCGGTGCGCTACGCCAAGCTGAAGACCGGCGAGTGCCACGTGATGGCGTTCCCGAAGCCGGCCGACGTCGCCCTGATGAAGAACGACCCGAACATCAACCTGGTCCAGCAGCCGGGCCTGAACGTCGGCTATATCTCGTTCAACGTCGAGAAGAAGCCGTTCGACTCGAAGCTCGTGCGCCAGGCCCTCAACATGGCGGTCAACAAGAAGGCGATCCTCGACAACGTCTTCCAGGGCGCGGGCGCGGTGGCGAAGAACCCGATCCCGCCGACGCTCTGGTCGTACAACGACAAGGTCGCGGACTATCCGTACGACCCGGCCAAGGCGAAGGCGCTGCTGGCGCAGGCGGGCTATCCGAACGGCGTCGAAGTCGAGCTCTGGTACCTGCCGGTGACGCGGCCCTACAACCCCGACGGCAAGCGCATGGCCGAGCTGATCCAGCAGGATTGGGAGAAGGTCGGCGTTCGCACCAAGCTCATCACGTTCGAGTGGGGCGAGTACAGGAAGCGCAGCAAGACCGGCGAGCAGCACGCCATGATGCTGGGCTGGTCGGGCGACAACGGCGACCCCGACAACTTCTTCGTGCCGCTGCTCGGCTGCGCCGCCGTCAAGGGCGGCGGCAATGTCGCGCGCTGGTGCAACAACGATTTCGAGAAGATGGTGCAGAACGCCAAGCTGGCGACGCGGCAGAACGACCGCGCTGGCTTTTACGCCAGGGCGCAGGAAATCGCCCACGAGGAAGCGCCCTGGATCCCGATCGCCCACTCGGTGCGCTTCGATCCGGTC
>JBDSLQ010000298.1:0-18327 GCA_039916285.1 Caldimonas sp. | reverse complement strand
TCCCTGACCTTCGCCGCGTAGGCTTTCATGTGCGGCGCGACCGCGTGCGCCTGCAATTCCTCCATCGACTCCCAGCGCTCGACGACGACGAAGGTGTCGGTGCCGAAGCGCGCGAAGCCCGGCGCGCCGTCGTGGACGTCGATGACGGCGTCGTAGGCGATGCAGCCGGCTTCGGCGCGCACCGCCGCGGCATTGGCGCGCCAGGCCTCGAGGATGCGATCGCGCATTCCGGCATGGGCGGTGATGAGGGCGAGAACATGGATCATGGGATGGCTCCAGACAACGAGCACCGACTGTAGGATGAGATGCAAGCCGGCGCGAGCGCAGCCGGCGCCGATCGCCTTCATGCCGAACTCCGACCGCAGCGCATACCGGGATGGCGACGACGCCGCGCCGATCGACTATCTGCAGCGCGTGCGCGACTATTACGCGGCGCTCGGCTACGGCGCGCCGTACCGGTGGGCGCGGAGCGTCGACGTGCCGTTCGTTCGCCTGCGCGGGCCACTCGCGGCATCGCGGGTGGCCATCGTCACGACGGCGGCACAACGCCAGCCCGGCCAGGACGGGCCGGGGCCGGCCCAGGCCTACAACGCGGCGGCGAAGTTCTTCGCCGTCTATTCCGCCGACGCGGGCCACGACGACCACGACCTGCGCATCGACCATGTCGCCATCGACACCGTGCACACGACGGGCGCCGACGTCGGCAGCTTCCTTCCGCTCGCGGCCTTGCGCCGTGCCCACGCCGCGGGCCGGATCGGCTCGTTGGCCGCGCGCTTTCACGGCGTGCCGACGAACCGCAGCCAGCAGACGACGCGCGAGGTCCATGCCCCCGAGCTCGTCGCCCGCTGCCGCGCCGATCGCGTCGATGCGGCGATCCTGGTCGCCAACTGTCCGGTCTGCCACCAGACGATGGCGCTCGTCGCGACGGCGCTCGAAGCGAGCGGCATCGCCAGCGTCGTGCTGGGCTGCGCGAAGGACATCGTCGAGCACGTCGGCGTGCCGCGCTTCGTCTTCTCGGACTTTCCGCTCGGCAACGCCGCCGGGCGGCCGCACGACGCCGCTTCGCAAGACACGACGCTCGCCCTCGCCCTCGACCTGCTCGAAGCGGCGCCGGCGGCGCGAACGACGGTCCGATCGCCGCTGCGCTGGAGCGCGAACACCGACTGGAAGCTCGACTACTGCAACGCCGCGCGCCTGACGCCGGGCGAGATCGCGCGCCGCCGCGCCGCGTTCGACACCGCCAAGGCGCAGGCGAAGGCGCTGCGCGAGCAGTGTCCTTGAGCCCGAGGCTCACGGCGCCGGGGCGGTGGGCAGACCGGCCGCGCGCGGCGCCGCCGGCACGCGCAGCAGCCAGAGGGATGCGAACGCGAGCAGGCCGATCGCCGCCGAGACCCACAACGCATCCTTGCCCCAGCGATCGAGCAGGAGGCCGAACAGCCACGGCGAGAGCGCCTGCGCGATTCGCGCCGGCACCATCAGCCACCCTTGGCGATGACCGTAGCCCGCGGGCCCGAACAGGACCAGCGGCAGCGTTCCCTTGGCGATCGTGAGGATGCCGTTGCCGGCCCCGTGCAGGAGGGCGAACACGGCGGCGGCCGGACCGCCGAAGACGCCGAGCGCGAGCGCGCCGAGCGGATGCATCAATGCCGCGAGCCGCGCCGACAGCATCGGATGGACGCGGCGCAACCAGCCGAATTCGAGCAGGCGTCCGGCCACCTGCGCCGGCCCGATCAACGCGCCGACGCCGACCGCGACGGCGAGCGTCGCGCCACTCGCCTGCAGCAGGCGCGGCAGGTGCGCCGCCATCGCGGTGCTGATGAACCACGTCGCGGCGAACGCGACGGCGAGCAGCACGGCCGCGCGCTGCGTTGCCTGGCGCGACGCCGGCGCGGCGGCGCTGGCCCCGGGCTCCGCAGGCGCCGGCCCGGCACGCGGCAACGACAGGTTGAGCGGCAGGGCGACGAAAAGATGGAGCGTGGCCCAGGCGAAGCAGGCGCCGCGCCAGCCGATGTGCGACTCGAGCAAGGCCGAGAGCGGCCAGCCGACGGTGCTCGCGAAGCCGGCGATCAGCGTGATGCCGGTGATCGCGCCGCGCGAACCGATGCCGTAAAGGCGCACCAGCGTGGCGAAGGCGGCTTCGTAGAGGCCGCTGCCCATGCCGACGCCGAGCACGGCCCAGGCGAGAAAGAGACCCCACGGTCCCTGCGCCAGCGCGAGCGCGGCCAGGCCGGCGGCGAAGACGAAGTTGGTGCCGGTGAGGACGAAGCGGCCGCCCCAGCGGTCGATCGCGCGGCCGGCGTGCGGGCCGAGTGCGGCCGAGACGAGCAGCGCGACCGAGAACGCCGCGAACACCGTCGGCGCCGTGACGCCGAGGTCGCGCGCGATCGGCGTCGCCAGCACCGCCGGCAGGTAGTACGACGAAGCCCAGGCGAGCGTCTGCGCGCCGCCGAGCGCGGCGACGGGGGCGAGCTTCGCGTTCGCCACGGCCTCGCGCGCGACCTACTTCGGCGGCGTGCCGCCCAGTCCCATGCGCTTGCCGACGTCGGTGTAGATGCGGGTGCGCGTCCGCATGAACGCGTCCATGCCGTCGACGCCGACGTTGACGAGCTCGAAGCCGGACTTGGCGGCGAGCTCTTTCATCTCGGCGTCGGCATTGAGCGTCGCGAACATCTCGGAGAGACGGCGCCGCGCTTCGGGCGGCGTCGCCTTCGGCACGCCGATGCCGCGAAACGCGCCGTCGACCCAGTCGACGCCGAGCTCCTTGAACGTCGGCACGTCGGGCAGAAGCGGGTGGCGCTGCTCCATGGCGACGGCGAGCGCCCGCACCTTGCCCTTGTTGGCGATTGCGAACGGCGTGTACGTCATGGCCCCGTCGATGTGGCCGCCGAGCACGGCCAGGGCGAGGTCGCCGGTGCCCTTGTACGGCACGTAGGTCGTCTTGACGTTGAAGTCGCGGTCGAGGCGCGAGTGGGCGGCGTGGTTGGCCGAGTTCAGGCCCGAGCCGCCGAGGTTGAGCTTGCCGGGATCGGCCTTCGCCACCTTGATGAAATCGGCGAAGGTCTTGATCCCGCCGGCCTCGTGGACGACCAGCAGGTCGGGCGTGTAGTGGAACCAGAACACCGGCGTCACGTCGTCGGTCTTGTACGAGACGTTGCCCTCCATCGGCTGAAGCACCATGTGCGGCAGGTTGATGCCGACGACGTTGAGGCCGTCGACGGGCAGCGTGTTGGCCTGGCTCCAGAGCAGCGCGCCGCCGGCGCCGGCCTTGTACTGGATCACGGTGTCGACCGCCGGGCACTTCTTCTTCAGCACCACTTGCTGGTGGCGCGCCGACAGGTCCGATTCGCCGCCGGGCGGAAACGCCTGCCAGTACATCAGGTTGGCGGCCGGACACGCAGGCGCCTGGGCGAAAGCCGGCGCGGCGAAGGCAGCGAGCACGAGTGCAGAGGCGAACGGGATGTGGGTCATGCGAAGTCTCCTTGTTTTCAGGTGGCTGTAATCTACCCGTTCACTGCCCGCGACCGCCCGCCATGAAGTTTCGCTCGCTGCTTGCCCTGACCTTCGCCTTCGCGTCCGCCGCGCCGGCGCTCGCGCTCGACCTGCAGGCGCACCGCGGCGGGCGGGGCCTGTGGCCGGAGAACACGCTCGCGGCGTTCGAGAACGCGCTCCGCATGGGCGTGACGACGATCGAGCTCGACATCGCCATCACCGCCGACGGCGTCGCCGTGATCACGCACGACCCGGCGCTCTCTCCGGCAACGACGCGCGACGCCGACGGCCGATGGGTCAAGGAGCCGGGGCCGCTCATCCGCTCGCTCACGCTCGCCGAAGTCCAGCGCTACGACGTCGGCCGCCTCAATCCCGAGCTCGCCTACGGCAAGACCTTCGCGGGGCAGCAAGCGGTCGACGGCCAGCGCATCCCGACGCTGGCGTCGCTGTTCGCGCTGGTCAGGCAGCTCGGCGCGAACGATGTCCAGTTCGACATCGAGACGAAGGTCTTTCCCCATCGTCCGGACGACACGGTCGCGCCGGAGCTCATCGTCGCGACACTCCTGACGGCGATACGCGACGCCGGCATGACGAAGCGCGTGATGATCCAGAGCTTCGACTGGCGCACGCTGGCGCTGGTGCAGCGCCTCGAGCCCGGCATGCGCACCGTCTACCTGACGATCGAGAGCCGCAATTCCAACAACGTCCGCGATCCGGCCTGGACGGCCGGCCGGATGGCGCGCGACTACGCGTCGGTGCCCGACATGGTGAAGGCCGCCGGCGGCACGATCTGGGCACCGAACTTCAACAACGTCGACGCGACGTCGGCCCGGCGCGCCCACGATCTCGGCCTGCATCTCGTGCCCTGGACGGTCAACGAGACCGCCGACATGCGTCGGCTCATCGACTGGGGCGTCGACGGCATCATCACCGACTACCCGGACCGGCTGCGCGAGGTGATGCGCGAGCGCGGCCTGGCGCTGCCGGCCGGCGTCGCGCGCTGAGGCCGGGCGACCGCGATGCGCCCCTTCAAGTCGATCGCCTACGCCAGCCCGCGGCCGGGGACGCGGCTCGTCGTCCTCGGCGCGGTGCACGGCGACGAGACCTGCGGCACGCGCGCCATCGAGCGCGTGCTTGCCGAGATCGACGCCGGAACGCTGGCGCTCATCGCCGGCCAGGTGACCTTCGTTCCCGTCACCAACCCGCTCGCCTACGCCGAGAAGCGCCGCGCCGGCGACCGCAACCTGAACCGCAGGCTGCTGCCGACCGCGGCCCCCGAGGAGTACGAGGACCATGTTGCCAACTGGCTCTGCCCGCTGCTCGCCGCGCACGAGGTGCTGCTCGACCTGCACTCGTTCCGCGCCCCCGGCACGCCGTTCGTCTTCCTCGGCCCGTTCGACAACGCCGGCGCGCTCGAGCCGTACGCGCAGGCGAAGCGCGAAGAAGCGCTGGCGCTGCGCCTGGGCGTCGCTCGCGCGGTCGACGGCTGGCTCGCCACCTATGCGGCCGGGATCACGAAGCGGCGCGAGCTCGCGGCGTCGTTTCCCGACGCCGTGCTCGACCTCGACCCAGCCTACGGCATCGGCACGACCGAGTACATGCGCTCGGTCGGCGGTTGCGCGGTGACGCTCGAGTGCGGCCAGCACGGCGATCCGGCAGCGGTCGACGTCGCCTACCGGGCGATCGTCAACACGCTCGCCCACCTGCGCCTGATCGACGCCGCCGATCCGCCGCCGGCGACCATGACGTCGCTGCGCCTCAGCGAGGTCGTCGACAAGAGCGCCGACGGCGACGCGTTCGCCAGGGCCTGGCAGAGCTTCGACCCGGTCGCCGCCGGCGAGCGCATCGGCACCCGCCACGACGGCGCCGCGGTCGTCGCGCCGTTCGACGGTGTGATCGTCTTTCCAAACGCCGACGCGCAGACCGGGCAGGAGTGGTTCTATCTCGCCCGTGCGAGCGCGCGGCTCACGCGTTGAAACCAAGCAACGGCGCGCGCGACGGCCAGGGGCGCGCGTGCCTCTGGCTCACTCAAGCCTCGACCAGCACCTCGAAGCCGCCGTAGATGAGCCGCTTGCCGTCGAAGGGCATCGGGTTGACGTCGGGCTGCAGGCGCGGATCGGCCATCACCTTGGCCATGCCGGCGTCACGCACCGACTTGGACGGCCAGACGACCCACGAGAACACGACGGTCTCGTCGGCCTTCTTCTGGACGGCCATTGGGAACGAGGTGACCTTGCCATCGGGAACGTCGTTGCCCCAGCACTCGACCACCTTCAACGCGCCGTGTTCCTTGAACACCGGCGCCGCGGCCGCGGCGTGCTTGCGGTAGGCCTCGCGGTTGGTGGTGGGAACGGCGGCGACGAATCCATCGATGTAGTTCATGACTTTGTCCTGAGGGGTGACGAGGGTCAGACCGGGAGCGGCTCGCCGTGGACGATTCAGGGCGTGCCGAACTTGTCGAACAGCATGCCACAGCCCCTGGCCCAGAACGCGATCGCATCTGCACCTGCCCGCCCTGGGCGAGCGCGGCGAAGACCGTCTCGGCCACGGCGACGCTGTCGCAGTCGATCGCGATCGACACGCCCTTGATCCTCTCGTCGGGAACCAGGGATCCTCGATTTTCTTCTGGCGGCGCTCGGCGGCCCTCGACGTCGGCGCGGCCGGCGATGATCAGTGCGGCATCGCCGCCGCCTCGGCGCGCGCCGGCATGGCGTACGTCAGCGGCGCCAGCGCCGCCTGGATGCGCGCCATCTGCTCGGCGTTGACGAGGCCGGCGAGCACTTTCTGGAAGTGCGGATGGACCGCGCCCGAGACGATGTACTGCCAGCGGTACGCCTTCAGCAGCGTGGCGGCAACCCGGCCAGAGCGCTTCTCGTCGCCGGCCATGCCGACGACGCGCAGGAAGTAGGCTGCGTCCGCCGCCGCCTGGCCCTGCAGGATGCCGTCGACGCCGCCGACCAGCTCGATCAGGTCGCCGACGGCGGCGTCGCGCGCCTCGGGCGTTGCGAGCTTCGCGTCTTCGCGGATCCATTCCAGCTCGTCGATGATCGCGTGCTGCGATTCCTCCTTCCAATGGAACAGGAAGATGTCCTTGAACAGTGGCGAGAGGTCGTTGCCGGAGGCGATGCTGGCGCGGTAGTGCGCCTGCGAGAACAGCTCGATGTGGCAGGTCAGCGCGAGCACCGCCCAGGTGCTCTTGCCGAGCACGAACGCGGCGACGTCGTTGGCGGGAACGTCGAAGCGATAGCCGGCCGGCATGCCGGCCCCGACGAGCAGCTCGACGCGGCGGAACAGCTCCTGGTGCTTGAGCTCTTCGTCGGTAAAGCGGACGACTGCCTCGAACGCGGTCTGGTCGCCGAGCGCGTGGTCGCGACAGACCTCGGTCATCTTGGCGCCGATGAAGCGCTCGACGAGGCCGAACATGTTGGCATAGGTCCGGCCCTGGACCTGGCCGAGGAAGCGCGCCTGGCTCGAGGTCAGGAAGTCGAGCTCGCTGACAAGCGACAGGCCATCGGGCATGAACTCATGGTCGAGGTCGAACTGGCGGCCGCGGAGGACATCGCGATCGATGTCCCAGCGGACCCGCTTGGAGGCCTCGATCGTCCTGGCGTAGCGCTGGCTGTCGACCGGCGCGGTGAGAGTGGCTTGCATGGGTGGCCTTTCCGGGGGGAGATCCGTCTTGTTGACGTGGCTGGATGATTCGGCCCGCGGGCGCGACGCGCATGAGGCCTTTGTCCCGGAACGGAGCGGCGCGGCCGATGCGCGCATGGGACCGCGGTCCCGGTGGCCCGCCGCGGCCGGGCGCGGCATCGCCGCGGCGCGATCGATCAGCGCGGCGCGCGGGCGCCGATCGCGTGCACGATCGCCTCGGCGCGGGTGCGCACGCCGAGCTTGTCGAAGATCGTCGAGACCTGGTTGCGAACGGTCTTTTCGCTCTTGCCGAGCTGCCTGGCGATGGCGTGGTTGTCGAAGCCGCGCGCGAGCAACTCGAGCACCGCCGCTTCGGCCTGCGTCAGCGTCGTCCCATCGGTGCCCCTGCCGCCTTGCGCCGCCGCCGCGTCGGGCGCGAGGAAGGCGCGAAGCGCATCGAGGAACACCGGCCACGCGGGCTCGCCTTCGAGCAGCACGTGATTGGCGCTCTCCAGCGCGACGAAACGCGCGCCCGGGATCGCCGCGGCGAGGCGGCGGCCTTCGTCGAACGGCACGGCGTTGTCGTCGCGGCTGTGCATGACCAGGGTCGGCACGCGAAGGCCGGCGGCGATGTCCATGACATCGACCTGCTGGAACTCCTCGAGCGTTCGCGCCGCCCCCTCGGCACTTGCCGTCAGCCGCTGCAGGTCGGTCCACCAGCGGTGCTGCGTCGGCGTGCCGCCGGGGATGAATTGGTTCGTGAACACCTCGCGAAAAGCGGCGTTGTCACTGCCCCAGCCGACGCGGATCATGTTGACGAGCGTCTCCGCCTCGAGGCGCTGCGGCGGCGTCGGCTCGCGCTTCAGCGCGCCGCGCCCGTACGCGCCCACCAGCACCAGGTGCGACACGCGCTCCGGGTGGCGGCGGATGTATTCGATTGCGATCGCGCCGCCTTGCGACATGCCGAAGAGCGGGAAGCGGGCCAGGCCGAGGGCGTCCACGACGGTCTCGAGATCGCGCACCCAGACGTCGAGCGAGAAGCCCGCGAAGGCGCGGTCCGAGAGACCCGAACCGCGCTGGTCGTAGCGCACGTAGGTGTGATGGCGCGACAACTCGCGCAGCCAGGGCTGCCATACCGGGCTCTCCAGGTCGTGCTGGACATGGCTCAGCCAGTGCGAAGCGCGCACCAGCGGCGGACCGCCGCCGATCGTCGCCACCGCGATGCGAGTGCCGTCGGCGGCAGTACAGAAGCGAACGTCTTGCCGCGGGTTCATGGTCGTCGATTGTCGTGCCGGCACGGCGCCAAGCTTCGCACGCTAGAGGCCGGTGCGAAGGCCTCGGCCCGGGGCTCGGCCTTCAGAAATCGCGGCAGCGGTCGAAACGAGGTATCTCTGCATCTCGTTACTCGAGCGAAAGGCCCGTCGCATGTCTGCCAGACCGCCGACACGCCAGGCGCCAACCGAGGCGCCGGCCGAGGACCGACGCGCGCAGCCCGCCGGCGCCAAGCGCGGCTCGCTGCGCTGGGTGCGCGATGTTCTCGGCCGCTTGATCCGGCTCGAGCAGCGCAAGAACCAGCTTCACGTCGCGCTTGTCGACCCGCGCAAGGGCGAGGAGCCGATGTCGCCCCTGATGCAACAGCGCGCCGAGCTCGGCGCGCGCCTGCTCGTCCACGACCCGGCGACGCAGATCGTCCGCAATCTCTTCATCGTCCACGATGAGCTGCGCGCCAACGGCTGGCCCGGGGTCGAGATGCTGCCGATCAAGGTGATCGCGCGCGGTCTCAGCGAAGCCGAGATCCTCGCCACCGACGAGCCCTCGGAGGTGCTGGCGACGATCATCGCCACGCTGCGCGAGGTCAAGCTCGCGGTCGAGGCGCGCGCCGCGCGGGAAGCGCTCGAAGCCGAGTGGGAAGTGCCGAAGGTCCCGGAGGTGTCCGACACCAACTTCGACGAGTACGAGCTGATGGAGCGCAGTTGGGCCGGCACGGTTCCGGCCGGGCTCGATATCCGGGGCCGCGACAGCCGGATGTGAGCGGCGCGTCGGCGAGCCGCGCACGGCGTCGCCTCGCTACGCCGGGCTTCTGGGCAAGTAGCCGAGGCGGCTGAACATCGCTTTCGAAAGGCGCCAGCGCAGGTAGCGCTTGAGGCGGTTCTCGGGCGCTTCCGCGACGCGCAGGACCTCGTTCATGTCGAAGAAGGCCAGCGTCTGGCAGTCGCAGGTCGCGACGAGCACTTTCGCGTCCTCGCTGATGTCGATGCCCTTCGGGCCGCCCTCCTGCGGGTTGAGCCGACCGCGCAGGAACACTTCGTCGCTCAGGGCCGGGAACAAGCGCACCGGATCGCGGGTGCCGTTCCAGGCCGGACCGTCCTTGCGATAGACGTTGACGTAGCGCGCGCCCGCGTCGGCGACGAGGATGAACTCCTGATCGGGCGTGAACAGCACGCCGTGCGGGCACAGCACGTTGCGCAGGATGCCGTCGGGGGTCGAGCCCGGGTGCAGCCCCCGGCTGCGGTCGTAAAGCAGCACGCTGTGCGTGTTGTGGTTGCTGATCGCGATCCAGCGGCGATCCGGGCTGACGCAGATGCCGTCCGGCACGTCGAGACCCTCGGCGAGCAACAGCTCGTCGGCACGGGCCGCGAAGCCACGCGGCCGGTCGAGAAGGTGCCGGGTCACCGAGTTCGCGTAGTTGTTGCAGACCAGCAATTCGGTCGTGTCGCGGTCGATGGCCACCGCCGCGACCGACCCCGGCGTGCGGGTCGGGCACGACGGCCTGCCGCGAATCGTCTGCCTGGCCGTGGCGGCGCCGTTCGTCGCCGAGCCGGCGGCAGGGATACCGAACACCTCGACCGACCCTTCGCGGCTGGCCACGGCGAGCGTGTCCTCGTCGAGAAAGCAAAGGCCATGCGGGCCGCTGAGCGTCGTCGCCTCGATCTCGACGACGCCGTCCAGGGCGACCTGCGTCTTGTCGCCGCGGCCGTGCATCGCGATGTCGAAGACGGCAATCCTGTTCTGGTTGAAGCCGGCGACGGCCAGCCGGCGGTTGCTCGGCGAGAACTTCACGTCCTCGGTCCGGCCGAGGCGGGCCAGCGCCGCTCCTGCCGCGACGCTGACGGTGCACTGAACTTCGCCTCTCATCACCTCGCAACCATCGGAATTTCCCGCCCCGACCTGAGGATCGCATCCGTTCGAGTGTGTCAAATCCCCGCGATCCGGCGCTTTCGCTCACAAGCCACGGCGGCCGGCGCCGATATCGACGAATGGACCGCTTCCGCCCGCTCGCGCCCGCGCCGCCTGCCGGGGCGCCCGTCGCCCTCCCCGGGATGAAGCTCTCGGAGCTGATCGGTGCGCTCAGCCACGCGCTCGACCTCACCGAGGGGCAGCCCAAGGGCCACTGCATCCGCGCCTGCTGGATCGGAATGCACCTCGGCCGGACGATCGGCCTCGACCTCGGCCCGTTGCGCGAGCTGTACTACACGCTCCTGCTCAAGGACCTCGGCTGCAGCAGCAACGCGGCGCGCATCTGCGAGCTCTACCTCACCGACGACCTGTCCTTCAAGCGCGACTTCAGGACCGTCGGCGACGGCCTGCCCGACGTGCTCCGCTTCGTGTTCAGCCACACCGGGCTGAACGCGGGCTTCGCCAGCCGCCTGCGCAGCGTCGTCAACATCCTGCGCAACGACACGCAGATCACCGACGACATGATCAAGACGCGCTGCACGCGCGGCGCCGACATCGCGCGCCAGCTTCGCTTCAGCGACGGCGTCGCCCGCGGCATCGGCAGCCTCGACGAGCACTGGAACGGCAGCGGCCGGCCGGAGCATCTCGCCGGGGCCGCCATTCCGCTCTACTCGCGCATCGCCCTGCTCGCCCAGGTCGTCGACGTCTTCCACACCCTCGGCGGGCCGGACGCGGCGCTGCGCGAGGCGCGCGAGCGCAGCGCCGGCTGGTTCGACCCGGCGCTGGTGCGCGCGCTCGAGCAGGTGGCGCAGGACGGCGAGTTCTGGAGCACGCTCGCCTCCTCGGCCGGCGTCGAGCCCGCGGTGTTCGCGATGGAGCCCGGCGCCAGCGAGGTCGTGCTCGACGACGACTACCTCGACGACATCGCCGCCGCGTTCGGCCAGGTCGTCGACAGCAAGAGCCCCTTCACGAGCGGCCACAGCGCCCGCGTCGCCCACATCGCCGACGCGCTCGCACGCCGGCTCGGCGTGCCGGCCGCGCGCTGCCGATGGCTGCGCCGCGCTGCGCTCCTGCACGACGTCGGCAAGCTCGGCGTCAGCAACTCGATCCTCGACAAGCCCGGCAAGCTCGACGACGAGGAGTGGGCGAGCGTGCGGCGCCACGCCGAGCACACGGAAGCGATCCTGTCGCGCATCGGCGCCTTCGCCGAGCTGGCTCGCGTCGCCGGCGCGCATCACGAGCGGCTCGACGGCGGCGGCTATCCGCGCGGCCTCACGGCAGACGACATCACGCTGGAGACGCGGATCATCACGACCGCCGACATCTTCGACGCCATCTCCGCGGACCGGCCGTACCGCAGCGCCGTGCCGATCGACAAGACCCTCGCCATGATGCGCGAGACCGTCGGCACCGCCCTCGATCCGCTCTGTTTCGACGCGCTCGAGCAGGTCATCGCGGCGGGCTGAGCGCCGCGTGTGCGGGGGAGGCGCAGCGAGCGCCGTGGGTTATCGTCGCTGCACCCCCGGCCCCCCGGACAAAGGAGACGCCCGTGACTCGATCGGCCCGCCTGCTCGCCCTGTCCCTGTTGTGCATCTCGTCGCTCGGCCGCCCCGCCCTCGCCGCCGACTACCCGACGCGGCCCGTCAAGTGGGTCGTGCCGTATCCGCCGGCGGGGACGACCGACGTGCTCGCGCGCATCGTCGCCCAGTGGCTGACCGAGAAGATGGGCCAGTCGTTCGTGATCGAGAACAAGCCCGGCGCGGGCAACAACCTGGGCGTCGAGTCGGTCGTCAATGCTGCGCCCGACGGCTACACCATGCTGCTCGTCAACCCGGCGAACGGGATCAACGCGACGCTCTACAAGAACCTCAACTTCAACTTCATCCGCGACATCGCGCCGGTCGCGGGCCTGGTGCGAACGCCGAACGTGATGGAGGTGACGCCGTCGTTCCCGGCCAAGACGGTCGCCGAGTTCATCGCCCACTGCAAGGCCAACCCGGGCAAGATCAACATGGCGTCTTCGGGCAGCGGCACGTCGGTGCACCTCTCGGGCGAGCTGTTCAAGTCGATGACCGGCTGCCAGATGCTGCACGTGCCGTACAAGGGCGCCGGCCCCGCGCTCATCGACCTGATGGGCGGTCAGGTCGACGTCATCTTCGACAACCTGCCGTCGTCGGTCGGCCACATCAAGAGCGGGAAGATCCGCGCGCTCGGCGTCACCTCGCAAGAGCGCGAGCCGTCGATGCCGCAGCTGCCGACGATCGCCGAGACCGTCCCCGGCTACGAGGCGACGGCGTGGTTCGGCATCGGCATGCCGAAGGGAACGCCGCGCGAGATCATCGACAGGATCAACGCCGAAGTGAACCGGGCTCTCGCCGACCCGAAGATGAAGGAACGCCTTGCCGAGCTCGGCGGCAAGCCCATCGCCGGGACGCCGGAAGACTTCGGCAGGGTCATCGCCGCCGAGACGGCGAAGTGGGAGAAGGTCGTCATCTCGTCGGGCGCGAAGGTCGAGTGACGTCCGGCACCCGCGCGCACCCGGTCGCGGCCGCGAGCACCGCCGCCGCGTCGCTCGCGCACTCGCCGCGCCAGGCGACGATCTGGTCCGGCCGCACGAGCGCCAGCGGCGCCGCGTAGAGATCGCGCAGCGCCGGGCTGGTCTCGCGAACGACGCGCAGGTCGATCCCGAGCCCGGCAGCCGAGACCTCGAAGCCAGCCGTTGACGGCGCCGACTCGCCGAGTGCGAGCAGCGTCCACTCGAAGCCGAAGCGGTCGAACAGGGAAGCGCCGTCGTCGAGCCATGCATGCGGCGCGCGGCCGCCCGGGCAAGCGCTGGGCACATAGCGGTTCGGCTCGTCGGGCGGCGCGACGCTGCCGTCGCCGACGATCACCGGCGAGCCGTCGTAGCGGGCACCGAAGGTCACGCCCGGGATGTCGAATTCGAGCTTGGCGTGCGCCTCGAGGTAGGCGCCGGCACGCGCGCGCTCGGCGTCGCCCGCGGCACCGGTCGCTTCGAGCTCGGGGCTGGCGGCGAACAGGCCGACCGAATCGGCAAAGCGCCGTGCATAGGCGGTGTTGCGCTCGGCGACCGGCCGGCGCTCGCGCTCGTAGCTCGCGAGCAGCGTCGCGCCGCCGCTGCCGCGCAGCGCCGCGGCGAGCTTCCAGCCGAGGTTGACCGCGTCTTCGACCGCGGTGTTGTAGCCCAGCCCTCCGGTCGGCGTGAACAGGTGCGCCGCGTCGCCGGCGATGAAGACGCGGCCGGTGCCGAAGCGCTCGGCCACGAGCGAGTGGCCGGCCGTCCAGGTGCCGACCGAGAGGACCTCGATCGGCACCTCGACCCCGAGCGCTTCCGCGAAGACGCGGCGCGCGTCGCGGTCGGACCAGGCGTCGGCGTCCTCGCCGGGATGCACGGCGGCATGAAACGCGAACTCGCCGCGGCCGTCGACAGCGGCCATGAATGCGCGCCGGCGTGCGTTGACCGCGACGTGCATCCACGCCCTGGCATGCGGGATCGCGGCGTACAGCCCGGGCGCGCGCAGGTAGACAGCAAACATCCTTCCACCCATGAAGTCGCGCTGCACGCCGGTGGCGCCGCCCCAGGCGATGCCCAGCGCGCGCCGCACCGTGCTGCGCGCGCCGTCGGCGCCGACGAGATAGCGCGCGACGACCCGGCTTTGCGTGCCGCCGTCGGTCGGCCGCAGCGTTGCCTCGACCGCGTCGTCTCTGTCCTCGAAGCTCAGCAGCGTCGAGCCGTAGCGCAACTCGACGGAGGGCAGCGCCTCGGCGTGGCGGCGCAGCGTCGCCTCGACGAACTTCTGCGACACGCGATGAGGCAGCTCGGCGGCGCTCCACGAGCCACCGAGAGCTCGCACCCGGCGCGCCGCCTCGGCGGCGGTCGGCAGGCGCAAGCGCGCAAGCTCGTGGCCGGCGAAATGCGTGAAGTAGGCGATGTCGGTGGGGTGGTCGGCAGGCAGGCCGAGGGCGCGGATCTCGTCGGCGAAGCCCAGGCGGCGAAAGTGCTCCATCGTCCGCGCCTGCGTCGCGTTGGCCTGCGGGTTGAACGCCGTGCCGGGCTTCGCATCGACGACGAGGCAGCGCACGCCGCGCCGGCCGAGCTCGTTGGCGAGCATCAGCCCGCACGGGCCGCCGCCGGCGACGAGGACATCGGTCTCGATCTCGGCCGAAGCCGCGGAGCCGCGCGCGCGCGTCGATGGCATCGGCCCATTGTCGGATCGGCGCGACCGCGGCGCGGCAGAATCGAGCGATGTCCCTGGCCCTCCTCGATGAAGCGATCCGATTCGCGCAGGCCCACGAGGTCGGCTGGCCGCGCGACCCGAATGCCGCGCCGGCCGCCGGCCAACCGCCCTGGGGCGTTCATCACGACGACCCGCCGCCGTTCAATCGCCTGCGCGGCCCGGTGCGTGCGCGCGGCCCGCAATCGGGCGTCGTGTGGCGGCACGGCCGCGAGATCGCGGCGTGGGGCGAGCCGGATCGCGCCGACCTCACCTTCAGCGTCGCCAAGACCTATCTCGCGCTGCTCGCCGGCATCGCGCAGCTCGACGGCCTGCTGCCCGAAGAGGACGAGCCGGTCGTCGCGCGCCTGCCCGGCATCGGCTTCGACAGCGATCGCCACCGTGCGATCACCTGGACCCATCTGCTCACGTTCTCGGCGGCCTCGCCGGCGGCCTGCCGGCGGCGGCCCTGGTGTCCCTGCCGGGCGAGTTCCTTCGGCCCGAAGGCCGCAGCGCCGGCATGGGCGTCTTCTTCACGATCTACTACCTGGGCTGCGCCATCCTGCCCGCCCTCGCCGGCGCGCTTTACGACCGCGCCGGCGGCAGGGCCGCGCTGTGGCTGGCGGTAGCGATCGCGCTCGCCGGGGCGCTCTTCCTGCACCTGTTCCGCGGCGCGCTCGCCGCCGCAGGCGCTCCGCCATCGGCCGCCAAGGCGTGAACCGATTGATCGCCTCGCGGCGATCTCAGGTCCGCTCGATCGTGAAGAGCCCCACGTCGACCCGCCCCGAGCGAAACCCCGCTTCGCAGTAGCAGAGGTAGTACTCCCACAGGCGACGGAACTTGTCGTCGAAGCCAAGCGCCGCGATCTGCGGCCAGGCGTGGACGAACCGGCTCCGCCACTCGACCAGCGTCGCTGCGTAGCCGGCGCCGAAGCGATCGTCGGTGCGCATGGTCAGGCCGGCACGATCGGCGGCGGCGTGCATCGCGCCCGGCGACGGCAGCATGCCGCCGGGAAAGATGAAGCGCTGGATGAAGTCGGCGCCGCGCCGGTATTTCTCGAAATGCGCATCGGCGATCGTGATGACCTGGATCACGGCGCGGCCGCCGGCGCGAAGCCGGTCGCGCAGCGTCTCGAAGTAGAGCGGCCAATAGCGCTCGCCGACCGCCTCGAGCATCTCGATCGAGACGATGCGGTCGAACTCGCCGCGAACGTCGCGGTAGTCCTGCAGGCGCAGGTCGACCCGGCCGGCGACGCCCTCGTCGGCGAGGCGACGCTGCGCATGGCGCAGCTGCTCGGCGGAAAGCGTCAGGCCGACGAGCTGCACCGGATGGCGCTGCGCAAGATGCAGCGCCAGCGCGCCCCAGCCGCAGCCGATCTCGAGCACGCGCGCGTCTGCCGGCAACGCATCGAGACCGAGCAGCTCGGCAACGCGCTCAAGCTTGGCGGCCTGCGCCTCCTCGAGCGATTGCGCCGGATCGCGGTAGAGCGCGCTCGAATAGATGAGCCCGGGGTCGAGCCACAGGCGATAGAAGTCGTTGCCGAGGTCGTAGTGGTAGGCGATGTTGTGGCGGCTGCCGCGGCGTGTGTTGGCGCGCAGGAGGTGGACGGCGCGGCGGAGCAAGCGCGCCGGCCAGGCGGCGTCGAGCGTGTCGCCCCAGCCCGATTCGTTGCGGATGCCGAACTCGAGAAGCGCGGCCAGGTCGGGTGTCGTCCAGTCGCCGTCGCGGTACGACTCGGCAAAGCCGATGTCGCCACCGAGCGCCAGGCGCCAGAGGCTGCGCCAGCGGCTCAAGGCGATCGCCGCGTGCGGTCCTGGTTGCGCACCGCGGCCGACGATGCGCTGGCCGTCCGGAAGCGCGATCTCCAGCACGCCGCAAGAGAGGTCGTGCAGCAGCCGCGCCAGCAGACGCCGCAGCGGCCGGGCGAGCAGCGCGGTGGTCCACCCTGCCGGCGACGCGCGGCCGCTCGCATCGTCATCGGACAGCGTGGTGGCGGTAGCGGCGGGGTTGCGTGCGGTCATGGCTCGGAAGGGGTGACGATGGTGAGAGGAGCTGCGGGCGCAGCCGGCTTCGGCTGCAGGCGAACGCCCTTCAGCACGAGGCGGAGCGCTTCCCAGTGGATGGCGGCGACGACCTTCAGCGTCAGCAGCGGGTGGCTGAAGAACACCAGCGCCAGCGCCGCATCGTCGAGGCGGCGGCGGCGTGCATCGAAGCGCGCGTTGACGAGCGCGCCGGCGCCGTCGTTGGCGACCACGCCGATGCTCAGCGCGGCGCGCGCCGGATGCGGCGGCTCGATGCGAAAGACGTAGCCCAGGTCGAGGGCGAGGAACGGCGAGACTCGAAACTCCTTGGCGCAACGCTGGACGATGCGCTCGCCGTTGCGCTCGGCCGCGTCGACCGCGATCAGGTAGCTGTGCCGCTCGCCGAAGGTGTTGTTGACCTCGTAGATCACGGCCTGCACGCCACCCTCGGCGTCGTGGCAGAAGTAGACGCTCAGCGGGTTGAAGGCATAGCCGAGGACGCGCGGCATCGCCAGCAGGCGGACCGCCGCGGCCGCGGGCAGGCCGGCGTCGCGCAGCTGGCGATCGACGTACGCGCGCAGGCTCGCACTGCCGCCGGCGCGATTCGCGATGTCGCCGAAGTCGCGTTCGTGCAGGCTGAACAGGTTGAAGCGGTTCAACGAGAACAGACGCAGGCGCCGCGCCAGCGACGGCAGCTCGTCGAGATCGACGAGGAGCGAGAACATGCGGTACTGGAGGCGATGGCGCGCCGGCCGCAGGCGCTGGTGCATCACCGAGCCGGTGTAGAGCGCGGAAGCGAAGTTCATGCGGCCGTCGCCGACTTCGCCGCTGCGAGCGCTGCGGGCAAGCGGATCCGCGCCGACTCGCCGGCGACCGACCAGGGCCGGCGCACGCCGCCGATCGCCTCGGCGACGGCGAGCCCGGCCTGGATGCCATCCTCGTGAAAGCCGGCGCCGAAGTAGGCGCCGCAGAACCAGGTGCGCCGTCGTCCCTGCAGCGACCAGAGCTCGTCCTGGGCGCGGATCGCGGCCGCGTCGAAAAGCGGGTGCTCGTAGACCTCGGTGCGGTGGAGCAGGTCGCGGCGCGGCGCGCGGATCGGGTTCAGGGTCAGGAAGAGCGGCAGCCGCTCGTCGATGCCTTGCAGGCGGTTCATCCAGTAGGTCACCGACAAGGCGTCGGGCCGGCCGCGCTCGGCGCTGTAGTTCCAGCTCGACCATACCGCGCGCCGGCGCGGCATCAGCGCAGGGTCGCTGTGCAGCACGGCGCGGTTGCGGCTGTATGCGAACGCGCCGAGCAGGCGCCGTTCCTCGCTGCTCGCATCGGGCAGGAGGGACAGCGCCTGGTCGGCATGGCAGGCGATGACGGCATGGTCGTGGCGCCGTTCGCCTTCGCCGGTCGCGATCGAGACGCCGCGCGCGTCCCGGTGCACGGCGAGCGCGGCGCGCGAGCTGCGCACGCCGACGCCGACCGCGGCGGCGAGCTTCTTCACGTACTCGCGGCTGCCGCCGGTCACGGTGCGCCACGCCGGCCGCTCGCTCAGCGTCAACAGCTGGTGGTTCTCGCAGAAGCGCACGAAGGCTTCGGTCGGGTAGCGGCCGATCCGCGCCGCCGGCGTCGACCAGATCGCCGCCGCCATCGGGTACAGGTGATCTTCGCGAAAAGCGCGCCCGTAGCCTTTCTCGTCCAGGTAGTCGTCGAGCGGCATCAGGCCGGCGCGAGCGGCGTCGAGCGGCGCGTTGCGATAGAAGCGCACGAGGTCGCGCAGCATCGACCAGAAG
>JBDSLQ010000297.1:0-3139 GCA_039916285.1 Caldimonas sp. | reverse complement strand
GCCATGTCCTGCCAGTCGAAGCCGACCCGGCCGCGCGGCCGCGACGTCGTCTCGGCGCGCGGCGCCGGCAGCTTTTCGCCGGCGACGAGCGCGCCGAGCCGGTCGACGGCGACGTTCAGGCCGCCGGCGAAATCGCCGGCCTTGAACGCCGGCAGGATCTGCTCGCGGATGATCCGGCCGGCGGCGACGTCGGGGATCGCGCCCTGCAGCGTCGCCGCGACCCGGATGTCTACATCGCGGTCGTTCTTGGCGACCGTGAGCAGCAGGCCATCGCCGATCTCCTTGCGGCCGAGCTTCCAGCTCGAGCCGACGCGCTGCGCGAACGAGGCGATGTCCTCGGGCCGCGCCGTCGCCACGATCAGGACGACGATCTGCGCGCCGCGCTCCGTCTCGATCGCCGCCAGCTTGGCGCTGAGCGCTTGCACCTGCGCGGGCGTCAGCGTCGACGTCTGGTCGATGACGCGGCCGGTGAGCACCGGCACCGGCACCAGGTCCTGCGCCCGCGCCGGGGCGAATGCGAACGCGGCGAGCAGCGCCGCCGCGGCGAGGACAGCGCGCAGCGGGCGCCCGGACCTGTTGGCGCGGTGGAAGGTCAGCGCGAGGCCGGCTTGTCGAAGCTGACCGGCGGTGGCGTCGAGATCTGCCCTTCGTTGGCAACCGTGAAGGTCGGCTTGGTCTTGTAGCCGAAGATCATCGCCGTGAAGTTGCTCGGCACCGTGCGCACCTGGGTGTTGTAGCGCTGCACTGCGCCGATGAACTTGTTGCGGGCGACGGTGATGCGGTTCTCGGTGCCTTCGAGCTGCGTGCGCAGGTCCTGGAACGCCGCGTTCGCCTTCAGGTTCGGGTAGTTCTCGGTGACGACGAGCAGCCGGCTCAGCGCGCCGCTCAGCTCGCCCTGCGCCGCCTGGAACTTGGCGAAGGCGGCGGGGTCGTTGACCAGCGCCGGAGTTGCCTGGATCGCCGTGGCCCGGGAGCGCGCCTCGATCACCTTGGTGAGCGTCTCCTGCTCGAAGTTGGCTTCGCCCTTGACGGTGGCGACGATGTTCGGGATCAGGTCGGAGCGTCGCTGGTACTGGCTCAGCACTTCGGCCCAGGCCGCCGTCACCTGCTCGTCGAGGGTCTGGAATTCGTTGTAGCCGCAGCCGGGCAGGCCGAGCATGGCGGCGGCCGCGAGGACCGCCGCGCCGAGCCGGCGAGCGAGTGGCAATTCGAATCGAAGCATCGGGTTCCTCCCCTGTTGAGCATGGCTATCCTACCGTGAGCGACTCGTCGCGCCGCGGCACCGGGCGAGACTATCCTCGCGCGGTGGTCGCGGCGCCGCCTTCCCCTTCTTTCGTGCTCCACGGGCCTGACGAGCCGCGCGTTCCGCTCGTCCTCGACTCGCCCCATTCGGGCTTCGCCTTTCCCGCCGACTTCGGCTCGCGCCTGACCGAGTTCGACCTGCGCGAAGGAGAGGACTGCTTCGTCGACGAGCTGTACCTGCCGGCGACCGGGCGCGGCGTCGGCCTGATCGCCGCGCTCGCGCCGCGCACCTATGTCGACCTCAACCGGCACGCCGCCGACATCGACCTGGCGCTGATCGAGGGCGGCCGCTGGCCGGGCGAGCACGTGCCCAGCGGCAAGGGCCGGATCGGCAAGGCACTCGTCTGGCGAACCCTCGACGACGGCCGCGACATCTACGACAGGAAGCTCACCGTCGACGAGGTGCGGCGGCGCATCGAGACTTACCACCGGCCCTACCACGGCGCGCTGCGCGACCGGATCGAGGCCACGCACGCGCGCTTCGGCCGCAGCTGGCACATCGACTGCCATTCGATGAACGCTGTCGCCGGCCCGCAAGGCGAAGGCGGTGCGGGCAACGCGCGACCCGACTTCGTGGTCGGCGACCGGGACGGTACGACCTGTGACGCCGGCTTCACCGAGCTCGTTCGCGCCTTCCTCGCCGACCTGGGCTACGACGTCCGCGTCAACGATCCGTTCAAGGGCGTCGAGCTGGTGCGCGCCTACTCGAACCCGGGGCAGGGGCGCATGAGCCTGCAGCTCGAGATCAACAAGCGCCTGTACATGGACGAGGCGACGCGAACGAAGAGCGCCGGCTTCGAGCCGCTGCAACGCCAGCTCGCCGATCTCGTCGACGCCGTGCTCGACCACACCGCGAGCGAGCTCGCGGCGACGCGCCGATGAGCGCCGGCGCCCCCAAGGCCGGCGCGCCGCAGCGCGTCCAGCTCAAGCGCAGCGCCGGCTGGAAGATGCCGGCGAACACGCTCAAGGTCGATCGAACCACGCGCTGGGGCAACCCTTTCACGATCGCCGAGTGCGGCAGCGCGGCGAGCGCCGTCGCCCAGCATGGGCGCTGGATGCGCGGCGAAATCGCCGCGCCGGGAGGCGTCGAGCCGCCCGCGCCGGAAACCTTGGGTGCCGCCCTCGGCGGGCGCCACCTCGCCTGCTGGTGCGCGCCGGGCGGGCCCTGTCACGCCGACCTCCTGCTCGCCCTGGCCAATCCTCGCTAGAAGCTTCGCACCGCGAAACGGGAACGAGTCGGCGCGAAGAGTCAGCGCCGATCGCTGCGCGGCAGCGAGAGCGTCGCCACCGCGCCGCCGCCCGGCTGGTTCTTGAGCGCCGCCCGGCCGCGGTGCAGGTCGGCGATCTCCTTCACGAACGACAGGCCAAGGCCGGTGCTCTTCTTCGCCGTGACCGGCCGCGCCAGCGAATAGAACTTCTCGAACACCTTGCCTTCGGCGAAGTCCGGAATGCCGGGCCCGCGGTCGCGGACGACGAGATCGCAAGTGCGCGCGTGGGCGACGACCTCGATCGTGACGCGTCCGCCGCGCGGCGAGAAGTCGAGCGCGTTGTCGACCAGGTTCGCGAGCGCGCGCTGGAGCAGGAAGGCGTCGCCCGCGACGACCGGATCGGCGTCGCCCGGCAGCAGCTCGACGGCGAGGCCGCGCGCCAGCGCCGCCGGCGCCGCGCTGGCCGCGACCTCGGCCGCCAGCGCGCGCAAGGCGACCGGTGCGGCGTGATCGAGGCTCTTCCTCGACTCGAGGGCGGTCAGCTCCATCATGCGGTCGACCAGTTCCTGGATGCGCTGCGTCTCGCGCACGATGTTGGCGATGAAGCGGGCGCGGTCGGCGTCGGCCAT
>JBDSLQ010000296.1:0-4360 GCA_039916285.1 Caldimonas sp. | reverse complement strand
TTCGAGGCGACCAGACGCTGGCGGCGGTGCGCTTCACCGAAGGCTGGACCTTTCGCCAGATCCGCGCCGAGCTCGCCCGTGCCGAGTCGTTGAAGCCGACCACCGCCGCGTTGAGCGATGCCGAGGTCATGGCGGCGCTCGGCGCCCCGGGCGTTTCCCCGGAAGGGCGCCTTCACCCCGACACCTATCTCTACAGCAAGGGGTCGAACGACCTTGCAGTGCTCAAGCGCGCCTTTCGGGCCATGGATCGCCAGCTCGCCCAGGTGTGGCAGGAGCGCGATCCGGCGACGCCGCTTCGCAGTGCCGAGGAGGCACTGACGCTGGCGTCAATCGTCGAAAAGGAGACCGGCACCGCCGCCGACCGCGGGCGCGTCGCCGGGGTGTTCGTCAACCGGCTTCGCCTCGGCATGCCGCTGCAGACCGATCCGACCGTCATCTACGGTCTCGGCGTGGCGTTCGACGGCAACCTCAGGAAACGGGACCTGCTCGCGGACGGGCCCTACAACACGTACACGCGCACCGGCCTGCCGCCGACGCCGATCGCCGTGCCCGGCAAGGCGTCACTGCTCGCGGCGGTTCGTCCGGAGGCGACGAAGGCGCTCTATTTCGTTGCCCGTGGCGACGGCAGCAGCGAGTTCAGCGAGACGCTCGCCGATCACAATCGTGCCGTGAACCGATTTCAACGCAAGAACGCACCGTGACGCGCCGATTCATCACCTTCGAGGGCATCGACGGCGCCGGCAAGTCGACCCACATCGCGCCGCTCGCGGAGCGGCTGCGCGCACGCGGCGAACGCGTCGTCTGCACCCGCGAGCCAGGCGGAACGCCGCTGGCGGAGAAGCTGCGCGAGCTGCTGCTGCACGAGCCGATGGACGGCGTCGCCGAGACCCTTCTGGTCTTCGCGGCGCGGCGCGATCACATCGAGCGCGTCATCGCGCCAGCGCTCGATCGCGGCGAGATCGTATTGTGCGACCGCTTCAGCGACGCGACCTTCGCCTACCAGGGCGCCGGCCGCGGCCAGGACGAGCGCCTGCTGCGCGAGCTCGAGGCGCGCGTGCAGGACGGCCTGCAGCCCGACCTGACGCTGTGGTTCGACGTCGAGCCTGCGCTTGCCGCATCGCGCCGTGCGGCCGCGCGCGCCGCCGATCGCTTCGAGGCAGAGGACCTCGCGTTCTTCGGGCGCGTCCGCGCCGGCTACCTCGCGCGGATGCGCGAAGCGCCGCACAGGATCGTCCGCATTGACGGCGCGCGCGACAAGAGCGAGGTGCACGGTCAGATCGATGCCGCCCTCGCGGCGCTCGAGGCGCGCCTGCGATGAGTGCGATCGGCGAGGCCGCGGAGCCGGCCGGATTCGGAGACGACGGTGACTTGCCGTGGCTCGCGGCGCCGCTGCGATGCGCGCTGGAGACGCAGCGGGCGCACGCGCTCCTCGTTCATGGCCCGGGCGGCGTCGGCCAGTTCGAGCTGGCGCTGGCGCTTGCCAAGGGCTGGCTCTGCGAGGCCCACGACCGGCCGATGGTTGATCGACCGTGCGGACGTTGCGCGAGCTGCAAGCTGCACGCGGCGCAGTCGCATCCGGACCTGCTCGTCCTCGTTCCGGAGGCGCAGCGCGAATCGCTCGGCTGGGACTTCGGCGCCGGCGAGGGCGAGGAGGCAGGCGAGGGCGGCAAGCGCAGGCCGAGCAGGGAGATCCGGGTCGAAGCCGTCCGCGCCGCGATCGCATTCGCGACGACGACGTCGGCGCGCGGCCGCGGCAAGGTCGTCGTTGTCCATCCCGCCGAAAGGATGAACGACGTCGCCGCCAGCGCGTTCCTGAAGACGCTCGAAGAGCCGGCCGGCCCAGCCCGCTTCCTGCTCTGCTCGGCCGCACCCGACGCCCTGCTGCCGACGATTCGCAGCCGGTGCCAGCAGGTGGCCTTGCCGGTGCCGCCGGCGGGTGACGCCGAAGCGTGGCTGGCACGGCACGGGGTCGTCCAGCCCGGCGTGCTGCTCGCCGCGAGCGGCGGCCAGCCGCAGGAAGCCCTTGACCTGGCGGGGCGCGGCGTTGGCGTCGCCGCGTGGCTTGCGTTGCCGCGCCAAATCGCCGCCGGCGACTCGACCGCGCTGCACGGCTGGGGCCTGCCGTCGGCGGTCGACGCGCTGCAGAAGATCTGCCACGACGCCGCTTCTGTCGCGTGCGGCGCCTCGCCTCGCTACTTCCCGCGTGATCGGCTCGACGGCGGCGCCGATCTCGATGCGCTGCTGCGCTGGTCGCGCGAGCTCACGCGGGTGGCCGAGGAGGTCGAGCACCCCTGGAACGCCGATCTGGCGATCGAAAGTCTCGTCGGACAGGGGCGTGAAGCGTTGCAAACGCCGCGTTCACGGGCCCGCCGCGGCGAGGGCTTGTCGCTAAACTCGACCCGATGAACCAGCCCGCCGCTCGTGCCGCCCCTGGTGGAGTGACCGTGCCAGCGCCGTCGGCGACGCGCCCGAGCGTCATTCAGCTCGTCTTTCGCGAGCGCGGCGCGTTGTACGCCGCCTACATGCCGATGTTCAGCGAAGGCGGCATCTTTGTTCCGACGACGCGCGACTACAAGCTGGGTGAGGACATCTACCTCCTGCTCTCGCTGCCCGACGATCCGCAGCGCTATCCGGTGGCCGGAAAGGTCGGCTGGATCACGCCGGCAAACGCCTCGGGCGGCCGCACCCAGGGCGTGGGCGTGCGCTTCCCGAACGACGAGAAGAGCCGCGCGCTGCGCGCGCGAATCGAGGAATCGCTCGGTACGTCGATCTCGTCGGTGAAGCCGACCCAGACGATCTGAGGTCGCGCGGCCAGGCGCCGCCGCGAGCGCGCCGGGCGCCGACGGGGCGCGGGCCAGGCGAATGCCAGGGAGTCATGCCGTGTTCGTCGATTCCCACTGCCATTTGAGCTCGCCGGAGCTCGTCGGCCGCATCCCCGAGATCCGCGAGGACATGCGCCAGGCGAGCGTCGACCGGGCCCTGTGCATCTGCACAACGCTCGACGAGTTCGATCGCGTCCACGCCCTGGCGCTGGAGAACGACGGCTTCTGGTGCAGCGCGGGCGTCCATCCCGACGAGGCAGACAGCCGCGAGCCGACGGTCGACGCTCTGGTCGCCTTGACCCGGCTCGACAAGGTGGTTGCGATCGGTGAAACCGGGCTCGACTACTACCGGCTCGCCGGGCGCGACATCAGCGAGATGGAATGGCAGCGCGAGCGCTTCCGCGTCCACATCCGGGCAGCGCTGGCGAGCCGGCGGCCGCTGGTGATCCACACGCGCAGCGCGTCGGCCGACACCTTGAGGTTGATCCGGGAAGAAGAGGGCGGCGAGGCCGGCGGCGTCTTCCATTGCTTCACCGAAACCGCCGAAGTGGCGCGGGCGGCGCTCGACCTCGGCTTCCACATCTCCTTTTCCGGAATCCTGACCTTCAAGAACGCCGGCGACCTGCGCGCGGTCGCTGCCTTCGTCCCGCTCGACCGCTGCCTGATCGAGACCGACAGCCCGTACCTCGCGCCAGTGCCATTTCGCGGCAAGGTCAACACGCCTGCCAACGTGCCGTGGGTCGCGCGCCAGCTTGCCGAGATCAAGGCGCGTCCGGTCGAGGAGATCGCCTCGATCACGTCGCTGAATTTCGAGCGCCTCTTCTTGAGCAGTGTTCCACGGTCTTGAGGAATTACTCCAGCAATGCCTCATTGGAATCTTCAAGACGTTACGTTCGATAAGTCAGATAAAGCCTTGATATTGAACACATTTTTTTTGCGCTAAGAATTGCGCTGACAGCCCGTGTCAGCCGGTCGGCGACACTTCAAACCGCTGTTGGCCAGCTTTTGCGCCACGGCTCGGCTTCCTACATTGGCAACCCCACCTCGATGCCAACACAGGTTTCCGATGCAATCCAACGACGAAGTCCAGAGCCCCGAAGTTCAGAATCCCTTCGCACTGATGACATCTCCAGAGGCCGTGTTCGCGGCGCTGGAGCGGTCGGATCGCCTGGCGCGACTGAAGAGCACCATCTGCAGGCCGCTCGACAAGCCGCGGCCTGAGAAGCCCCTGGTCGAGCTGCGCGCCTTTGACGAGGCGATCGAGTCGATCGAGGTGATCGACGAAACCTTCGGCGATCCGACGTAGTTTGTTTGCGCGACAATGTATATTATGTAAACCATAAGATGTTGATGAGACGCGGTCCAGTCCTCTAGCAGGCACCGCCCGCCGCGTTGTTTCCGGCACGCAAACCCTGCTGACAGAGGACGGAGCGCGCCCTAGCATCGACTGGTTTGGTTCTGCGTCATGTTGCAGAGCACTCCGCCCGGTTCTGGCGGCGTGGAAAGGGAGACTTGCGACCCACCGACATCGGCGATCC
>JBDSLQ010000295.1:0-3237 GCA_039916285.1 Caldimonas sp. | reverse complement strand
CTCGACGTCGTCGACCTCGGCCCGGTGACGACGCCGATGCTTTATTACGTCGCGGCGACGCGCGCCAAGCACGGCTGCGCGAGCGGCGTCCAGGTGACCGGCAGCCACAACCCGAAGGACTACAACGGTTTCAAGATGGTCCTCGCCGGGCGCGCCATCCACGGCGAGGAGATCCAGCGCCTGCGCCGGCGCATGGAGGCCGACGACTTCGCGAGCGGCCGCGGCCGCACGGCGGCGATGGACATCCTCGCCGAGTACCGCGCCCGCATCGTCGGCGACTGCACCCTGGCGCGGCCGATGACCGTGGCGGTCGATTCGGGCAACGGCATCGCCGGGGCGTCGGCGCCCGGCGTCCTGCGCGCGCTGGGCTGCGAGGTGCTGGAGCTGTACTCGGAAGTCGACGGCGACTTCCCGAACCACCACCCCGACCCGAGCAAGCCCGAGAACCTGGCCGAGCTGATCCGCCTGGTCCGGAACAGCGACGCCGAGCTCGGCCTGGCTTTCGACGGCGACGGCGACCGCCTCGGCGTCGTCACCAAGGACGGAGGGATCATCTATCCCGATCGCCAGCTGATGCTGTTCGCGCGCGACGTGCTGAAGCGCAAGCGCGGCGCGACGATCATCTTCGACGTCAAGTGCTCGCAGCAGATGGCGCCGCTGATCCGCGCCGCCGGCGGCGTGCCGCTGATGTGGAAGACCGGCCACTCGCTCGTCAAGGCGAGGATGCGCGAGATCGGCGCGCCCCTGGCCGGCGAGATGAGCGGCCACATCTTCTTCGGCGAGCGCTGGTACGGCTTCGACGACGCCACCTACACGGCGGCGCGCCTGCTCGAGATCGTCAGCGCGAGCGCCGATCCGAGCGCGGTGCTGAACGCGCTGCCGACGAGCTTCTCGACCCCCGAGCTGAACGTTCCGTGCGCCGAGGGCGAAGCGGCCGAGGTCGTCGCGCGCCTGCGCGCGGAAGCGAAGTTCCCGGGCGCGCGCGAGATCGTCACGATCGACGGCGTGCGCGTCGAGTACGACGACGGCTTCGGCCTCGTTCGCGCGTCGAACACGACGCCGGTGCTCGTCCTGCGCTTCGAGGGAAAGACGCCCCAGGCGCTGGCCCGCATCGAGGCCGACTGCATGGCCGCCTTGCGTGCCGTCAAGCCCGACGCGCGGATCCAGACGGCCGCGCATTGACGGGCCGCGGCCGGTGCGCATCCTGATCGTGCGCCTGTCGTCGCTGGGCGACATCGTCCACGCCGCGCCGTCGCTGGCCGACATCCGGCGAGCGCTGCCGGGCGCGGTCGTCGACTGGGTGGTCGAGGAAGCTTTCGTTCCCTTGGTCGAAGGCCTCGCCGGCGTCGAACGCGTCGTGCCTATCGCGCTGCGCCGCTGGCGCTCTCGCATCTTCCGGTCGTGGGGCGATGTCGCCGCTTTCCGGCGCGTCCTGCGCGAGCAGCGGTACGACGCGGTTATCGACCTGCAAGGCCTCGTCAAGAGCGCTGTCGTCGCACGCTGGGCGCAGCTCGCGCCGGGCGGAGCGCGTCACGGTCTCGCCAACCGCACCGACGGCGCGGCCTACGAGCCGCTGGCGCGGCTCGCTTATGCGCACCGGGTCGCGATGCCGGCGCGGATTCACGTCGTCGACCGCTCGCGGCGCCTGGCTGCCGAAGCGCTCGGGTACGTCGTCGACGGGCCGCCGCGGGTGCAGTGGCGTCTGCCGACCGACGCCGCCGTCGATTCCTCGTGGGGCAACGGCCGCAGCGTGTTGCTCGTCCACGGCTCGGCCAAGCCCGTGAAGCTCGTTCCCACCGGGTTCTGGATCGATCTCGGCAAAGCGCTCGCGGCCGAAGGGTGCGCGGTGTTGCTGGCCTGGGGCACGCCGGTCGAACGCGAGCGGGCGATCGAGATCGCCGCCGGCATCGGCGCTGCGGCCAGCGTGCCCGAGAGATTGACGCTCGGCCCGCTCCTCGCCGCGATCGCACGCCTGCGCGGTTGCATCGGCCTCGACACGGGGCTGACCCACATCGCGGCCACGCTCGGTCTGCCGACGGTTCAGGTCTTCATCGAGCAGAAGGCCTGGCGCGCGGGCATCTACTGGCAGCCGCAGACGGTCGTGTTGCAAGCCGACGATGGCGCGTTGCCTGCGGTGGCCCAGGTCATGGCCGCCTGGCGGCGAGCCTGCCGGGATCCGGTGCCGGCGGCCGCAGGCGGCGCATGAATGTCGCCGCCGCGCGCTGGGCGGCACGCGCGGGATATTCGCTGCTCCTGCGGATCGCCGTGCCGCTGGTCGCTTTGCGGGTCCTCTGGCGGGGTCGTCGCGAGCCGCTGTACGCGGTCGACATCGGCGGCCGCTACGGTTTCTATCGGCGCTCGGCGCCGACCGGCGGCGCCCTCTGGCTGCACGCGGTCTCGCTCGGCGAGACGCGTGCCGCGGCGCCGCTGATCGAAGCGTTGCGCGGGCAGCGCCCGGGGCTGCGCCTGCTCCTGACCCACGGCACCGCCACCGGCCGCGCCGCCGGCGCGTCCTTGTTGCGCGACGGCGATCTGCAAGCCTGGCTGCCGTTCGATACGCCGGGCGCGGTGGAGCGTTTCCTCGGCCACTTCCAGCCCATTGCCGGCGTCCTGATGGAGACCGAGATCTGGCCGAACCTGCTCGCGATCGCGTCGCGGCGCGGTCTGCCGATGCTGCTCGCCAATGCCCGCCTGAGCCCACGCAGCCGCGGCCGCGGCGAACGCGTCGATGCCTTGTTGCGGCCGGCCTTCGAGAGCCTGATTGCCGTGCTGGCGCAGAGCGAGGCCGATGCCGCGCGGCTGCGCGCGGCGGGGGCGGGCGAGGTCACGGTGGTCGGCAACCTGAAGTACGACATCGATCCCGACCCGCTGCTCCTCGCGCGCGGTCGCGCCTGGCGCGCGGGCCTCGGTCGCGGCGTGGTTCTCGCCGCGTCGACGCGCGAAGGCGAAGAGGCGATGCTGCTCGCAGCGTGGCGCGCTCTGGCCGGACCGCGCCCGTTGCTCGTCGTCGTGCCGCGCCATCCGCAGCGCTTCGAGGCGGTCGCCGAATCGATCGCAGCCGCCGGCTTCTCGATGTCACGGCGCAGCGCCTGGAGCGGCGACGAGCGCGCTGCCGCCGCCGCCGCCGACGTCTGGCTCGGCGACTCGATGCTCGAGATGCCCGCCTGGTACGCGCTTGCCGACGTCGCCCTGCTCGGCGGCAGCTTCGCGCCGCTCGGCGGCCAGAACCTGATCGAG
>JBDSLQ010000294.1:0-3119 GCA_039916285.1 Caldimonas sp. | reverse complement strand
TTGTGGACCAGCAGCAAGCCTTCCTGCAGCGGCGCACCGACGTGGTCGCAGAACTCGAGCGGCGCCGCGCCGGTGCCTCCCTCGGCACCGTCGACGACGATGAAGTCCGGCAGGATGCCTGATTCATGCATCGCTTTGGCGATGCTGAACCACTCCCACGGGTGGCCGATGCAGAGCTTGAAGCCGGTCGGCTTGCCACCGGAGAGATCGCGCAGCCGGTCGATGAATTTCATCATCTCGATCGGCGTCCTGAACGCGGCGTGCGATGCCGGCGAGACACAGTCGACCCACGGCTGAACGCCCCGGGCCTCGGCGATCTCGATCGTCACTTTCGGCCCCGGCAGGACGCCGCCGTGGCCGGGCTTGGCGCCTTGCGAGAGCTTCAGCTCGATCATCTTCACCTGCGGGTCCTGGGCATTGGCGGCGAAGCGCTCCTCGCTGAACGAGCCGTCGGCGGCGCAGCAGCCGAAGTAGCCCGAGCCGATCTCCCAGATCAGGTCGCCGCCGTGGACGCGGTGGTGCCGGCTGATCGATCCTTCGCCGGTGTCGTGCGCGAAGTTGCCGCGCCGGGCGCCGGCGTTGAGGGCGAGGATGGCGTTCGCGGAGAGCGCGCCGAAGCTCATCGCCGAGATGTTGAACAGGCTCGCGCTGTACGGCTTGGCGCGGTTCGCGCCGATCGTGACGCGAAAGTCGTGCGTGGCGAGCACGGTCGGCTGCATCGAGTGGTTGATCCACTCGTAGCCGAGCGCGCCGACGTTCATCTGCGTGCCGAACGGGCGCTTGTCGGAGTCGCCCTTGGCGCGCTGGTAGACGAGCGAGCGCTGCTGGCGCGAGAACGGCGCCGCCTCGCTGTCGCTCTCGATGAAGTACTGGCGCATCTCCGGCCGGATGAACTCGAGCAGGAAGCGCAGGTGGCCGATGACCGGGTAGTTGCGCAGGACGGCATGCTTGCGCTGCGTCACGTCGCGCAGGCCGACGAGAACGAGGACCAGAAAGACGACCGTCGGCCACACCCCCCAGCCCATGCCGTGCCACGCGAAGATGCTTGCGGCGAGCCCGGCGGCGCAGAGCGCCCACGCCGAGAAGCGGATCGGGAAGAACTGGTCGAACCGCTTGACCCAGACGAACATGCGCGCTCCTGCCGGGAAGTGGCGCGATGGTAAGCGCCGCGTCGCCTCAGCGGTTCATGAAGGTGCGCAGGCGCGTGGCGATGTCGCCAGGAAGCTCTTCCGGAATGAAGTGGCCGGCCGCCAGGGCCTCGCCTTCGACCGTCGCCGCGCACTGCGCGCGCCACAGGACAAGCGGCTCGTAAAGCCGGCCGACGACGCCGCGGGTTCCCCACAGCACGAGCATCGGACAGGCGACCTTCTCGCCGGCAGCGCGCGAGGCGCGGTCGTGCTCCAGGTCGATCGACGCCGAGGCGCGGTAGTCCTCGCAGGTGGCGTGGATCGCGTCGGCGCGGCAGAAGCAGCGCTCGTATTCGGCGAGCGCCTCGGGCTCGACGAACGATGTGCCCTGGCTGCCCCAGCCGCCGAGCGTCCAGCGAAGATAGAACGCCGGGTCGCCGCCGATCATCCGTTCCGGCAGCGGCGCGGGCTGGATCAGGAAGAACCAGTGGTAGTACCAGCTGGCCAAACGCAGGTCGGTCGACTCGTACATGTCGAGGGTCGGCACGATGTCGATCACCGCCACGCGCTCGACGCGCCCCGGATGATCAAGGGCGAGCCGGTGCGCGACGCGGCCGCCGCGGTCGTGGCCGGCGACGGCGAAACGCTCGTAGCCGAGCGAGCCCATCAGCGCGACCAGGTCGGCGGCCATCGCCCGCTTGCTGTGCTGCGCGTGGTCGAGCTCGGGCGTCGGCGCCGGTGCCGGCTTGGTCGAGTCGCCATAGCCGCGCAGGTCGGGAACGACGAGCGTGAAGTCGGCGGCGAGCTCGCGCGCGACCCGATGCCACATCGCGTGCGTCTGTGGGTAGCCGTGCAGGAGCAGCAACGGAGGCTTCGAACGGTCGACGGTGGTGCGCGCGAACAGCTCGATCTCGCCGACGGGATGCAGGCCGCTCTCGAATCCATCGAACCAGTCCATCGGACCTCCTCGGCGCTGTGCGCGTCGATTCTCGCCCGATGACGTGCCGCGCCGGCGTGCCGTCGACATCCAAACCATGCCGGCCCGGGGGCTCCGCCCGAGGGCATCGCTATACTTCGCCCGAAGCGCCGATTTGTTCCGGCTTGCGGGCGCTCTATAAATTCGGCTAAAGACAGGACGCACGAACCCGGTGTCCCGCTTTGGCGGCGCCGGGTTTTTTCATTTCCCCGTGCCGATGAGCTCCGTAGGCGACGTCCAGCCGCAATCGATGCATTTCGCCGCGCCGCTCGCGCTGGCCAGCGGCGCCGTCCTGCGCGGCTACACCCTCGCCTACGAGACCTACGGCACGCTGAACGCGAGCCGCAGCAACGCCGTCCTCGTCTGTCACGCGCTGAACGCCTCGCACCACGTCGCCGGCACCCATGCCGGCTTGGCCAAGAGCGAGGGCTGGTGGGACAACCTGGTCGGCCCGGGCAAGCCGCTCGACACCGAGCGCTTCTTCGTCATCGGCGTCAACAACCCGGGCTCGTGCTTCGGCTCGACCGGTCCGACGAGCCCCAACCCCGATCCGGCCGCGAACGGCCGCGCCTATGGCAGCGACTTTCCGGTCGTCACCGTCGAGGACTGGGTCGACGCGCAGGCGCGCCTCGTCGACGGGCTCGGCATCGAGCGGCTGGCGGCCGTGCTCGGCGGCAGCCTGGGCGGCATGCAGGCACTCGCCTGGTCGCTGCGCTTTCCGGAGCGCCTTCGCCTGTGCATCGCCGTCGCGACTGCGCCCAACCTGTCGGCGCAGAACATCGCCTTCAACGAGGTCGCGCGGCGCGCCATCGTCACCGACCCGGACTTCCACGGCGGCCACTACGGCGAGCACGGCGTCGTGCCGAAGCGCGGGCTGACGGTCGCGCGCATGATCGGCCACATCACCTACCTCTCCGACGACTCGATGGAGGCCAAGTTCGGGCGTGGCATGCAGGGCGCGGCGCCGTTCTACTCGACCCAGGAGATCGAGTTCCAGATCGAGGCCTACCTGCGCC
>JBDSLQ010000293.1:0-2813 GCA_039916285.1 Caldimonas sp. | reverse complement strand
GTGCTGGCGAAACAAGGCCTGGCCGACGAACGGCAGGTCGGCCAGGCCGGGGATGCTGAAGCTCACATGCTCGCCGAGCTTTTCCTGCGTGTAGCGAATGCCGACGAACGCCGAGAAGCCGGCGCCGAACAGGCTCAGCGCAAGGCCGGTTGCGTACTGGTTGGTGTTGAGCCAGATCACCAGCACGCCGAACGCCGCCGCCAGCACCGCCCCGGCGACGGCGCCGGCGCCGAAAGCGAGCCAGTCGTTGCCGGTATGCACCGCGGTCGCGAAGCCGGCGATCGCCGCGACCAGCATCAATCCTTCGGCGCCGAGGTTGACGATGCCGGCACGCTCGTTGATGAGCAGCCCCAGCGCGGCGAACGCGAGCACCGTCCCGGAATTGAGCGTCGCCGCGACGAGAAGCGCGAGCTGGTCCATCAGGTGACTTCGCGCGCCGCCCCGCTCACCGGCGCCGGGCGCGACGGCTTCCAGCTGACGCGATAGGCGATCAACGTGTCGCAGGCGAGCAGTGTGAAGAGGAGCAGGCCCTGGAACACGCCGGTCAGCGACTTCGGCAAGCCGAGGCGCGACTGGGCCAGCTCGCCGCCGATGTAGAACATGCTCATCAGGATCGCCGAGAAGACGATGCCGACCGGATGGAGCCGCCCGACGAAGGCGACGATGATGGCCGCGAAGCCGTAGCCCGCGGGCACGTGCGGCGTCAGCTGGCCGAGCGGCCCGGCGACCTCGAGCCCGCCGGCCAGGCCGGCCATTCCGCCCGAGAGCAGAAGCGCCGACCAGAGCGCCTTTCGCGACGAGAACCCGGCGTAGCGCGCCGCCGCCGGCGCCAGGCCGCCGACCTGGAGCTGGAAGCCGGCGTAGGTTCGAAACAGCAGGATCCAGAACAGCGCGACGCCGACCAGCGCCAAAGGCGCACCCACATTCACGCGAAAGCCGCCGAAGAGCTTGGGCACCTGCGTCGACTTCAGGAAGGTGATCGTCTGCGGGAAGTTGTAGCCCGCCGGGTCCTTCCACGGGCCGTAGACAAGGTAGTTGAGGAGCTGCTCGGCCACGTACACGAGCATCAGGCTGACCAGGATCTCGTTGGCATTGAATCGGTCGCGCAGGAGCGCCACGACCGCTGCCCAGCACATCCCGCCCGCGACGCCTGCAGCGAGGACGACGACGAAGAACCAGCCGCCGGTCGAGGGCGTCGCCTGCATCGCGACTCCGCTCGCGAAGATCGCGCCGACGATGAACTGGCCCTCGGCGCCGATGTTCCAGACGTTGGAGCGAAAGCAGACCGCCAGGCCCAGCGCGATCAAGAGCAGCGGTGTCGCCTTCACCGCCAGCTCGGTGAGGGCGTAGACGCTCTTCACCGGCTCGATGAAGAAGACGGCGAGGCCGCGCACCGGGTCCTTGCCGAGGAGCAGGAACAGGCAGGTGCCGATGACGACCGTGATCGCCAGCGCGATCAGCGGCGAGGCGATCGACATCGCCCGCGACGGCTCGGGCCGCGCCTCAAGCTTCAGCATGGCTCGCCTTCGCCTCGCGATCCCACAGGCCGCTCATCCATTCGCCGATGCGCAGGGTCGTCGCCTCCGCCGTCGCCACGCTCGGCGAAACGCGGCCCTGGGCGATGACGACGAGGCGATCGCAGATCTCGAACAGCTCGTCGAGCTCCTCGCTGACGACGAGAACGGCGCAGCCGGCGTCGCGCAAGGCGAGCAGTTCGCCGCGGATCTGCGCCGCCGCGCCGACGTCGACGCCCCAGGTCGGCTGCGAGACCACGAGCAGCTTCGGTTGCGCATCGATCTCGCGGCCGACGATGACTTTCTGAAGGTTGCCGCCCGAGAGGCTTTTCGCCGCCGAGCCCGGGCCGCCCGCCTTGACATTGAAGCGGCGGATCAGCGACTCGGCGAGCGCGGCGACGTCGCCGATGCGGATCCAGCCGCCGGTGCCGACGGCGCGAGTCCGCGTCAGCAGCGTGTTCTGCGCCAGCGAAAGCGTCGGCACGGCGCCACGGCCGAGGCGCTCCTCGGGAACGAAGTGCAGGCCGGCGTCGCGACGTGTGCGCGGCGAGGCGCGGGCGATGTCGCGGCCGAACAGCAGGACCGATCCGGCCGGCGCGCGCCGGTCCTCGCCCGAGATCGCCGCCATCAGCTCCTGCTGGCCGTTGCCGGAGACGCCGGCGATGCCGACGACCTCGCCGGCGCGCACGTGGAACGAGATCCCGTCGAGCGCCGTGCCGAACGGATCTTCCTTGGCGAGCGACAGCGCCCGAACCGAAAGAACGACCTCCCCAGGCTGCGCGGCGCGGTGCTGCAGCTGCGGCGGCTCGGCACCGATCATCAGGCGCGACAGGCTCGCGTTGGTCTCCAGCGTCGGGTCGACCTCGCCGGTGACCTTGCCGCCACGCAGCACGGTGCAGTGATGGCACAGGGCGCGGATCTCGTCGAGCTTGTGCGAGATGTAGAGGATCGAGCAGCCTTCGGCGGCGAGCTTGCGCAAGGTGACGAAGAGCGTCTGTACCGCCTGCGGCGTCAGCACCGAGGTCGGCTCGTCGAGGATCAGGAGCTTGGGCGCGGTCATGAGCGCGCGAACGATCTCGACGCGCTGCTTCTCGCCGACCGAGAGCGTGTGCACCGGCCGCACCGGGTCGACGTCGAGGCCGTACTCGCCGGCGACCTTGCGGATCCGCGCCGTCACCTCGGCGAGCGAGAGCGACTTGCCGAGGCCGAGCCAGACGTTTTCGGCGGCGGTCAGCGTGTCGAACAGGCTGAAGTGCTGGTAGACCATGCTGATGCCGAGCGCGCGCGCCTCGGCCGGCG
>JBDSLQ010000292.1:0-2654 GCA_039916285.1 Caldimonas sp. | reverse complement strand
AGGTTGACGACGGTCTGCAGGATCTGGTCCTGCGTCTTGATGGTCTGGGCATTCGCCTGGTAGCTGCGCTGGGCGACGATCATGTTGACCAGCTCGGCCGTCAGGTCGACGTTCGATTCCTCGAGCGCGCCGGCCTGCAGCACGCCGAGGTTGCCGGAGCCGGGGGTGCCGACGATCGGGCCGCCCGAGGCCGCGGTCTGCACCCAGGCGTTGCCGCCCATGGGCTGCAGGCCCTGGGCGTTGCGGAAGGTGGCGAGCTCGAGCTGGCCGGCGGGACGGGTCTCGCCGTTCGAATAGCGGGCGCTGATCACGCCGTTGGCATCGATCTGCGCGCCGATGAACTGGCCGGCCGAATAGCCGTCCTGCCGCAGGTCGGTGACGCCGAAGGCCGAACCGTACTGGGTGGCGCCCGAGACGTCGAGGGCGACGCCGGTGATCGGCACGCTGGCCGCACCCGCGGCGTTGGTGACCGAAGGGATGTCGATGGCCACCGTGCCGGCCGGCGCCGTCGGCGCGCCGCCGTTGGCCGGGAAGGTGATGGTGGTCGAGGGTGCCGGGTTGCCGCCAGCGGTGGCGAGCGGGGTGCCGTTGGCGGCGACATACACGTTCCAGGTGTTCGCGCCGCTTTTCTGGAAGTAGTAGGTCAGCGCCACTTCCTGGCCCTGGACGTCGTAGACCGTCTGCGAGGTGGCGTTGTTGTAGGTCGACGGGTCGGCGAAGTCGATCGGCGCGCCGGCGGTCGGCAGCGTCACCCCCGCCCGGGCATCGAGGTTCATCTCCATCTGGATCCCGGTCGTCAACTGCGGGGTGATGCCGGCCGTAGGCATCCGCAGCGCCGCGGCGGTGCCGGGAATGATGGTGCCGGTGGCGTCGGCCGGGTAGCCCATCAGCTGGCTGCCCTGGTTGTTGACGATGAAGCCGGTGTCGTTGACCTTGAACTGGCCGTTGCGCGAATAGGCGAGAGCGCCCGAGGGGTCGCGCACCTGGAAGAAGCCGCCGCCGTTGATGGCGATGTCGAGCGGGTTGTCGGTGCCGGTGATGTTGCCCTGGGTGAACTGCTGGGCCACGGCGGCGACGGTGGTGCCGATGCCGATCGCATTGCGCGAGCCGCCGATCGCGTTCGCGTAGACATCGGCGAACTCGGCGCGCGAGGCCTTGGCGCCAAAGGTGTTGGCGTTGGCGATGTTGTTGCCGATCACCTCGAGGTTCTTGCTCGAGGCGTTGAGTCCGGAAAGACCTTGCTGGAAGCCCATGGCGTTCGCTTTCTAGAGGGCCGCGGCGAAGCGCCGGGGCGGGGTGGATTCGAAATTCAGTTGAGGGCCTTGACCAAGGCGTAGGGCGTCGAGCCCGACTTCTCGAGCTCGAGGTTGAAGCTGTTGCCATTGGTCGAGACCGCGTCGACCCGGTCGCGCATCAGCGCGGTCGAGGCGATCGCCACGCCGCCGGTGGTGGCGGTGACGCGGAAGGTGAGGCCGCTCGAATCGGTCGCCGCGCCGGCGGGCCAGTCGAAGCTGTGCATGCCGGCGCCCTGAGCGCCGAGGTTGAGCGTCTGCAGCACCGCGCCGCTGGGCGAGAGAATCTCGACCTTGACCGCGTCGGCCGGGATCTGGATCTCGAATCCGCCCTGGCCGATCGCCGAGACGGCATCGATGTCGAGCTTGTTGCCCGGGACGATCACGTCGTGACCGACCAGCGAGGCACCCTGCACCGCCTGCATCTGCATGAATTGCGCCGACAGGCCGGCGACGGTGCTGTTGAGCTTGTCGATCCCGGTGACCGTGTTGATCTGCGCCATCTGACTCGTCACCTGGGCGTTGTCCATCGGATTGAGCGGATCCTGGTTCTTCATCTGTGCGACGAGCAGCTTGAGGAACCGGTCTGAGGTCATGGTCGCGTCGGACGCGGCCGAGGAGGCGGGCGACGAGGCGACGTTGACGTCGCTGGTGGAGGAGGTTGCGGCGACGGCCATGGTTGTGGGTTCCCGGTGTGCGAAGCTCAGTTCTGGCCGAGCTGGAGGGTCTTCTGCAGCAGCGTCTTCGCCGTGTTCATGACCTCGAGATTGTTCTGGTACGAGCGCGAGGCCGAGATCATGTTGACCATCTCCTCGATCGCGTTGACGTTGCTGTAGGTGACGTAGCCCTCGGCATCGGCGCTCGGATGCTTCGGGTCGTGGACCTTGCGCCCGGGCGTCTGGTCTTCGGCGACGGTGCTGACCCGCACCCCGGCTGCCGTCGGGTCGTTGCCGCTGGCGCCCATCAGCTGGGTCTGGAACGTGACCTGGCGCGCCTTGTAGGCGCTGCCGTCCGGGCCGGCGACGGTGTCGGCGTTGGCCAGGTTGGAGGCGACGACGTTGAGCCGCTGGCTCTGCGCGCTGGCCGCGCTGCCGGCGACGTTGAAGATGGAAAGCATGCTCATCGCGGAGCTCCCTGTTATTGACCGGTGATCGCCGAGAGCTGCGTCCGCACCGACGCGTTGATGAAACGCAGCGTTGCCTCGTACTTGATCGCGTTGTCGGCGAAGCTGGCGCGCTCGCGGTCCATGTCGACGGTGTTGCGATCGAGGTTGGTCTGGCTCGGCGTCGCGTAGAGAAGGTCGGCGCCGACACTGCCGCCGCTCAAGCGCGGGCTGCCGCTGCCGATCTGTCCGGTGTGGCT
>JBDSLQ010000291.1:0-4717 GCA_039916285.1 Caldimonas sp. | reverse complement strand
ACGAGCTGGCCGAGCTCGACGAATCGGCGTCGGCCGAGGCGCCGCTGCGCCAGTTCGAAGCCTGGCTCGAGCAAGCGATCGCGGCCAAGTTGCCGGAGCCGAACGCGATGACGCTGGCGACCGCGGGTGCCAGCGGTCGGCCGTCGACGCGCATCGTCCTGATCAAGGGTTTCGACGAGCGCGGCATCGTCTGGTTCACCAACTACGAAAGCCGCAAGGGTCGCGAGCTTGCGCTCCATCCGTTCGCTGCGCTGCAGTTCCATTGGGTCGAGCTCGAGCGCGTCGTGCGCATCGAAGGCGCGGTCGCCAAGGTCAGCGACGCGGAGTCCGATGCCTATTTCGATTCGCGGCCGCTCGATTCGCGCATCGGGGCGTGGGCCTCGCCGCAGAGCGAGGTGATCCCGTCGCGGGCAACGCTGCTCGCCAATGCGGCCCGCTACGGCGCCCGGTTCATGCTCAAGCCGCCGCGTCCGCCCCACTGGGGCGGCTACCGGCTCGAGCCGCAGGCATGGGAGTTCTGGCAGGGGCGCAAGTCGCGCCTGCACGATCGCCTGCGCTACCGGCGCGACGGACCGGCCTGGCAGCGCGAGCGCCTGGCCCCGTAGCCGACGAGGGTTTCCGCGCCGCGCCATTCATGGCTCGCCTTGCCAGTAGTCGAGGTCCTCGTCCATGCGCGACATGCGCGCGAAGCGGGGCGCTCCGGCCGGGGCGGTCATCGCGAGGTACTTGCCCGAATCCGGGTACTCGACGATCTCCGGTCGCGTCTGGGTGCTGATCGACAGGTACTTCAGCGGCGCGTTCGAGGTGTTGATGATTTGGTGCGGATAGTCGGGCCCGGCGGGCAGGAAGGCGACGTCGCCGGCCTTTAGAGCGAGCATCTCGCCGGCGACGCGCAAGGTGCCCTGCCCCTCGAGGATCACGAACGCTTCTTCCTGGGCGTGATGGAGGTGGTACGGGCAGCCGCGCATTCCGGGCGCGACGATGTCGACGCTCATCCCGAGCCCCTGCGCTGGCGTGCCGAGCGCCAGGCGCGCGCACGAGGTGTCGTAGAGCGGCGCGCGCATCTCTCGCTCCTTGGGGATGTCGTCGAAGTTGCGGATCAGCTGGGCGCGCAACTGCTGGGCACGATCACTCATCAAAGTCTCGCTTTCGCCTCTGTCGGAGGCCGGATGATGCCCCGTGCCTCGTGCGCACCTGCATTGCTCCGGCACAATCGCGCCGCTCACCGGCCGACGGATCGCCCCACGTGAACAGCCTCTTCGCATCGCTCGGCATCGAATCGTGGAAGCCGGTGATCGCCGCGCTGGTGCTGCCGCCGGTGCCGCTGCTCCTGCTCGTCCTCGTCGGCGCCCGCCTGCTCCTGCCGCGCCGAGGCCTCGGCTGGCTGGTGATCCTGATCAGCGTCGCCCTGCTGTGGCTTTCGGCCTGCACCGGCGCGGTTCGCCTCGTCGGCCAGCTCCTGATGCAGACGCCGCCGGCGCTCAGCTTCGACCGCGTCCGCGAGCTGCGCGCCGAGGCGGCGGCGAGGAAGCCGCTCGCGATCGTCGTCCTCGGCGCCGGCAGCGAGCCGTTCGCGCCGGAGTACGGCGTCAGCAGCCTGCAGTACCCCTCGCTCGAGCGCCTGCGCTACGGCCTCTGGCTCGCCGGCCAGACCGGCGCTCCGGTCGCCTTCAGCGGCGGCACCGGCCGTGCACAGGAAGGCACGACGTCGGAGGCGCGCGTCGCCGCCAAGATCGCCGCCGACGAGTTCGGCCGGCCGATCCGCTGGGTCGAAGGCGAATCGAAGGACACGCGCGAGAACGCGGCGCTGACGATGGCGATGCTGAAGCCGGCCGGCATCAGCCATGTCGTCCTCGTGACGCACGGCTACCACATGGCGCGCGCGTTGCGCGCCTTCGGGGAAGCAGCGGGCCCTGGCGTGCAGGTCGAGGCCGCTCCCATGGGACTGGCGAGAAACCTGGAATCGCCGGCGCTCGAATGGATGCCGAGCGCGCTCGGATTTCGCGACATGCGCCAGCTGCTGCGCGAGCTCGTCGGCAGCGCCGCCGGCGCCTGACACGACGGCGCGCCATGGGCTGGCGCGGCTCGCTCGTCCTCGACTACCGGCTGCGCGACGGGCGCACCCACGTCCACGATCGCCACGATGGACCGCTGCGCGTGCTGCGCGCGCTCTACCCGGAAGGCGGCGTCTGCCACAGCGTGCTCGTCCATCCGCCGGGCGGCGTCGTCGGCGGCGACGAGCTGGCGATCGCGATGACGCTCGCCGAAGGCACCCACGCGCTCGTGACGACGCCGGGCGCGACGCGCTTCTACCGCAGCACCGGCGCGATGGCGACGCAGTCGCTGCACGTCGCTGCCGGCGCGTCCAGCCGGCTCGAATGGCTGCCGCTCGAGACGATCGCCTACAGCGGTTGCGAGGCGACCAACGCGCTCTGCTTCGAGCTCGCGCCGGGCGCGGAGATGATCGGCTGGGACGTCACCGCGCTCGGACTGCCGGAGTCCGACCGTCCGTTCGATGCCGGCCGCTTCACGCAGAGCATCGAGGTGCCGGGAAGATGGCTGGAGCGCGGCACGATCGCCGCCGGCGACGCCCGCCTCCTCGACTCTCCCCTCGGCTGGGCCGGTCGTCGCGTCCTCGCGACGATGTGGTTTGCTGCCGGCGATTCGATCGCCGCACCGCGCAGCGACGCCTTGCTCGAAGCCGCGCGGTCGGCCGCCCAGGGGCACGCGCTCGTCGCGACGGCCGGGGCGACGTCGCCGCAGGACGGCGTCATCGTCGTCCGCGCCCTCGCGGCGCGCGTCGAGCCGGCGATGGACCTTCTGCAGCGGGTCTGGCGCGCCTGGCGGCCGATGGCCTGGGACCTCGCGGCGACGGCGCCGCGCGTCTGGTCGACCTAGGAAGCGGGCCGCCGCGCCGATGCACCGCGTCGAGGCCGACCGCGCCCGTATGATCGCCGCCAGCCGATCTGGCACTGCTCTTGCGGTGCGCCCGCACCGGATTCGCCCTTCGCTCTTCCGACGCCGATGGACCTGACGCCGCGCGACAAGGACAAGCTCCTCATCTTCACCGCGGCGCTGCTTGCCGAGCGCCGGAGGGCGCGCGGCCTGCGGCTCAACCATCCGGAAGCGGTCGCGCTGATCAGCGCCGCGATCATGGAAGGCGCGCGCGACGGCAAGAGCGTCGCCGCGCTGATGAGCGAAGGCAAAACCGTGCTGACGCGCGCCGACGTGATGGACGGCATCGCCGAGATGATCCCGGACATCCAGGTCGAGGCGACCTTTCCCGATGGCACCAAGCTGGTCACCGTGCACCAGCCGATCGCATGACTGGAGATCCGCCGATGACGCTCCGCCTCCCGCTTCGTGTCTCGGCCGGACTTGTCGCTCTGACTGCCCTGCCCGCGCTGGCGCACCTGACGACCGCGGCGACGCCGCACTGGCACGCCGGCGATGCCTGGGGCCTGCTGGTCGTGATCGCCCTCACTGCGGCGGCTGCCTGGCTCGACCGGCGCGGCCGATGATCCCCGGCGAGCTGTTCGTCGGCGCGGGCGACCACGTCCTCAACCCCGGGCGGCGCACGGCGACCCTCGCCGTTCGAAACAGCGGCGACCGGCCGATCCAGGTCGGCTCGCACTATCACTTCGCCGAGACCAACGCGGCGCTCCGCTTCGATCGCGACGCGGCGCGCGGCATGCGCCTGAACATCGCCTCGGGGACGGCGGTCCGCTTCGAGCCCGGCCAGCAGCGCACCGTCGAGCTCGTCGACTTCGCCGGCGCGCGAGCGGTCTTCGGCTTTCGCGGCCTGGTGCAAGGCAAGCTCTGATGGCGACGATCTCCCGCCACGGCTACGCCGAGATGTTCGGTCCGACCGTCGGCGACCGCATCCGCCTCGCCGACACGACCCTGATCGTCGAGGTCGAGGACGACTACACCCTGCGCGCCGGCGGCTACGGGGAAGAAGTGAAGTTCGGCGGCGGCAAGACGATCCGCGACGGCATGGGCCAGAGCCAGCGCGTCTCGGCCGAGGTCGCCGACACCGTCATCACCAACGCGCTCGTCATCGACCACTGGGGCATCGTCAAGGCCGACGTCGCGATCAAGGCCGGCCGCATCGCCGCGCTCGGAAAGGCCGGCAACCCGGACGTGCAGCCCGGCGTCGACATCGTCATCGGCCCCGGCACCGAGATCATCGCCGGCGAAGGGATGATCCTCACCGCGGGCGGCGTCGACTCGCACATCCACTTCATCTGCCCGCAGCAGATCGAGGCGGCGCTGGCGAGCGGCGTGACGACGATGCTCGGTGGCGGCACCGGACCTGCGACCGGCACCTTCGCGACGACGTGCACGCCGGGGCCGTGGCACATCCACTCGATGCTGAAGGCGGCCGAGTCGTTCCCGATGAACCTCGGCTTCATGGGCAAGGGCAACGCCAGCCTGCCGGCCGCCCTCGACGAGCAGGTCGAGGCCGGCGCCTGCGGCCTGAAGCTGCACGAGGACTGGGGCACGACGCCGGCGGCGATCGACAACTGCCTGGCCGTCGCCGACCGCCACGACGTGCAGGTGACGATCCACACCGACACTCTCAACGAGTCGGGCTTCGTCGAGGACACCGTCGCCGCGTTCAAGGGCCGGGCGATCTCGACCTTCCACACCGAAGGCGCGGGCGGCGGCCACGCGCCCGACATCATCAAGCTCGCGGGCCTGGCGAACGTGATGC
>JBDSLQ010000290.1:0-3808 GCA_039916285.1 Caldimonas sp. | reverse complement strand
GTGACGACCTTGGTGGTCGAGGCGAGCAGGAACGATTGCTCGGCGTGAAACGCGACCAGCGGTGCCGCACCGGCGCCGTCCACCGGGCGAACGTCGAACGCGAAGCTCTTCGCCGGCAGGCCGGAGCTGCGCAGGATCGCAGCGACAGCCGGCGGCAGCGTATCCCCTTCCGTGCGCGCGGAGCGCGACTCGGGTGCCGCGCGCGCCTTCGCGACGCCTTGTGGCCGCGCGGAGAGCGCCGTCGTCGGCAGGACCATCAACGCGAGGCAGAGCGCAGCGGCAAGCAGCGGCCGCGGCGGCGGACGTGAATTCATCTCTGCATGGTGGGGCAATCCGCGTGCTCAGCGGAGCGGCAATGCCCCCGCGTTCAGGCGGCTCAGGCCGGCGAGGGCGCTTCCATGCGCAATTGCACCGCGGTGCCGACCGCCGCCGAGGGCTTGGCCAGGCGCGCCGGAGCCACTCCGCGCGCGCGCAGGTAGTCGTAAACGCGCGTCGCACGCTGCAGCCCGAGGGTGGGAGCGCCGGTCGCATCGCCGGGCGCGGCGATGAGATGGAGCTCGGTGCTTGCGGTGCGGCGCAGCGACTCGGCGACCTTGTCGAGCACCGCGGCGAGCGCCGGCTTGACGGTGTCGCGGCCCCTGTCGAAGCAGAACTCGCGCGGCACGTCGACGACCACGGCGCCGTCCTGGCGCTGCGCGACCACGACCGGCGTGCCCTTGAACCACGAAGCCAGCCATTGCCGCTCGACCGCCAGCACCGATGCCGCGGCGGTTCGCTGCTGCGCCGGCGTCGGCGCCGGTATCGGCGCAGCAGCGGGCGCTTGCAGCGAAGGCGCCGGCGCGGCCGACGACGACGTCGGCGCCGGGCCGCTGGCGCAGCCGCTCACGGCGGCGGCGACCAGCAGCGGCAGGGTTGCAGATCTCATTCGTGTCGACTCCCGTCAATCTTCCAGCTCGGCCTTCGCCATCTCGACGTCGAGCCGCTCGGTGGCGTCAAGCGGCTGGCAGGCGGCGGCCTCTTCGTACAGCTTGGTCGCTTCCTTCATCCGCTTGTCGCCTTCGAGCATGACCAGGCCATTAGCGTATTCGATCATCGCGATCGCCGAAGTCGGGTTGAGTTTCAACGCGGTCCTGTAGTGCACCAGCCCGGCGTCCTTGCTTGCACCTTGCGTGCGGCCGAGCAGCGAGCCGACCTTGTCGATCACCTCGGCGTGGAACGCGCCGAGGGCGATGTGCGCGTCGGCGTGCTTGGGCGCGAGCTTGATCGTCGTCTCGAGCGCGCTCTTCACCTTCGCGCCCAGTCCCTGCGACAGGGCCTTTGCGATGCTGATGCCCTGGCTGTAGCGGCCGAGCGCGTAGGCCATGCAGTACCAGGCGTTGGCTTCCTTCGGCTCCTCGCGGGCACGCTTCTCGGCGCGCTCGGCGACCTCGAGCAGAAGCGCGAGCTTGGCCTTCTCGCTGCTTTCGAGGTAAGTCGCGTAGATCGCCTGGGCCTTGTTGGCGACCGTCAACGCGCCGCTCGCGCCGCCCGCGTGCAGCTTCAGCCCGGCCTCGGCCGCCTTCTGGAACTCGCCGGCGTGGAAGTGCTGCCAGGCGGCGAGCACCTTGTCGTCCTTGGGCAGCGGCTCGGCGTCGCCGGCGTGAAGGCGCGCCCACTTCTTCCTCAGCGTCGCCGCGTCGTAGCTGTACGCATCGGCATCGTGCGCAAAGGCGGTCCACTTGGCCATGGTCAGTCTCCTCCTGTCGTTGTGGTGTAGCGGGTGGCGAGCGAGTGCAGATGCTCGCGCTGGTCTTCGTCGAGGTAGGGCAGCAGCAGGCAGAGCACGTGGAACGCGCCGCGCAGCAGGGCGGCGCTGGCGGTCTCGGGCTCGAGCGCGCGGCGCGGATCGCGAACGTACTCGAAGCTCAGCCAGTAGGTGAGGACGACGACCATCGCCGTCGCCACCGGCTCGGCGTCGCGCGCCTCGATCGTCAGTCCGCTGCCCGCGGCGATGCCGTCGAGCACGGTCTGCACGGCGCGCGTTTTTCGCTGCAGGACGAACTGGAAGTGGCTCTCGAGCTTGCGATTGTTCGAGAGCAGGTCGTTGAGATCGCGGTAGAGGAAGCGGTACGACCAGATCAGCTCGAACATCATGTGGAAGAAGAGCCAGGCGTCCTCGACGTCGGACACGTCGTCGGCGGCGCGCAGCAGCTCGGTGAGCGCGAGGTCGTAGCGGTCGTAGAGCCTCGTGATCAGCTCGTCCTTGGCCGGGTAGTGGTAGTACAGATTGCCGGGGCTGATGCCGAGCTCGGCCGAGATCAGCGTCGTCGAGACGTTCGGCTCGCCGAAGCGGTTGAAGAGCTCGAGCGTCGTGTCGAGGATCCGCTCAGCGGTGCGTCGCGGCTTCTTCGTTCGGGTGGCCATGGGTCTCCGTCTCGGGACAGCACACTAGCACCGGCGCCCGGCCTCTCCCATCGGTTGGCTCCCTACAATCGCGGCCGCATGCCGGCCATCTCGTTCGTCAACGTCGCCAAGACGTACGCCTCGGCGCGCGGCGACGTGCGCGCCCTCGACAGTGTCAGCTTCGACATCGAGGAGGGCGAGTTCTTCGGCCTGCTCGGCCCGAACGGCGCCGGCAAGACGACCCTCATCAGCATCCTCGCCGGCCTGGCGCGAGCCAGCGCCGGCAGCGTCGCCGTCCTCGGCCACGACGTCGCCAGCGATTACGCGGCAGCCCGGCGCAGGATCGGCGTCGTGCCGCAGGAGCTCGTCTTCGATCCCTTCTTCACCGTGCGCGAGGCGCTGCGAATCCAGGGCGGCTACTTCGGCGTCCACGACAACGACGCCTGGATCGACGAGCTGCTCGCCAACCTGGGCCTCGCCGACAAGGGCGACGCCAACATGCGCCAGCTCTCGGGCGGCATGAAGCGGCGCGTCCTGGTCGCGCAGGCGCTGGTGCACCGGCCGCCGGTGATCGTCCTCGACGAGCCGACCGCGGGCGTCGACGTCGAGCTGCGCCAGACGCTCTGGCAGTTCGTCGCCCGTCTCAACAAGGAAGGCCACACTGTGCTGCTGACGACGCACTACCTCGAGGAGGCCGAGGCGCTTTGCTCGCGCATCGCGATGCTCAAGCAGGGCCGGGTCGTCGCCCTCGACCGCACGTCGGCGCTCTTGGCAGGGACGGCGAGCACGATGCTGCGCTTCAAGCTCGACAAGCCACTGCCGCCCGTGCTGGTCGGCAACGCGCGCGTGACCGGCCGGATCGTCCAGATCACGGCGCACGACGCGCGCGAGGTCGAGTCGATCCTCGCCGTGCTGCACGCCGCCGGCTGCGACCCCGAAGACCTGGAGATCGGCCGCGCCGACCTGGAGGACGTGTTCATCGAGATCATGCGCGGCGAGACGCCGCAGCGGGTCGCCGCATGAGCAATGTCGCAGCGTCCCCGCAGGCGACCGTCGAGACCGGGGTCCTCGCCGGCACCCGCACGCTGCTCTACAAGGAGGTTCTGCGCTTCTGGAAGGTGAGCTTCCAGACCGTCGCCGCGCCGGTGCTCACCGCCGTGCTCTACCTGCTCATCTTCGGCCATGTCCTCGAGGGCCGGGTCACGGTGTTCGGATCGGTCGGCTACACGAGCTTCCTGATCCCCGGGCTGGTGATGATGAGCGTCTTGCAGAACGCGTTCGCCAACTCGAGCTCGTCGCTGATCCAGAGCAAGATCACCGGCAACCTCGTCTTCCTCCTCGTCTCTCCGCTCTCGCACTGGGCCTGGTTCCTCGCCTACGTCGGCGCTTCGGTGGTGCGCGGCGTCGCGGTCGGCGCAGGCGTGCT
>JBDSLQ010000289.1:0-3106 GCA_039916285.1 Caldimonas sp. | reverse complement strand
CCTGCTCTCTTGGATGATCGACATGTCGGGGCCGATTATGGAACGGCAAGAGCGTACCGCCGTCGCGAGGCCCGCCTGTTCGGACAGCGCGCGCTCAGCCGGCCATCAGCTCGTCGAACGGCACGTCCTTCGCCGTCGCCTTGGCGCGCTCGAGGACGTGGGCGGCGACATTGTTCTCGACGACGATCGCCTCGACCTCCGCCATCCGGTTGCGATCGCTCAGGTACCAGCGCATCACCTCGCCCGGCTTCTCGTAACTCTGCGAAAGCTCCTCGATGTGCGCCTGCAGCTGCTCGGGCTTGGCCTGCAGGTTCTGGCTGCGCACCAGCTCGGCGACGACGAGGCCGAGGCGGACGCGGCGCTCGGCCTGCGCCTGGAACATCTCGGCCGGAATCGGCGCGGTCTCGGCATCCTTGACACCGCGCTTCTTGAGATCGGCGCGCATGTTCTCGACCATCCGCTCGGTCTCGCCGGCGACCAGCGACTTCGGCACCTCGAGCTCGGCCGACGTGACGAGCGCGTCCATCACGCTCGCCTTGTTGCGGGCCTGGACGCGGAACTTGACTTCGCGCTCGAGGTTCTTGCGAACGTCGGCACGCAGCGCCTCGACCGTGCCGCCGCCGATGCCGAGCGCCTTGGCGAGCGATTCGTCGACGGGGGGAAGGTGCTGTGCCTCGATCTTCTTCAGCGTGACGGTGAAGTCCGCCTCCCTGCCGGCAACGTCCTTGCCCTGGTAGTCGGCCGGAAACTGGAGCGGGAACGTCTTCGAGTCGCCCGATTTCATGCCGCGCACGGCTTTGTCGAACTGCTCGAGCATCTGGCCCTCGCCGATCACGAACTGGAAGCCCTCGGCCTTGCCGCCGTCGAACGGCACGCCGTCGACCGTGCCCGCGAAGTCGATCGTGACGCGATCAGCCAGGGCCGCGCCCTCGCTCGCCGGCCGCTGCTGGAAAGTGCGTCTCTGCTTCCTCAGGATGTCGATCGTCTTGTCGACCGCTTCGTCCGTCACCGCGGTCGTGACGCGCTCGACCTCGGCTTCGGCCAAGTCGCCGAGCTTGACCTCGGGGTAGACCTCGAAGGTCGCGTCGAAGGCGACCTCGCCTTCGGGCGCCTCGGCCTTCTCGGTGATGCGCGGCGGCCCGGCGACGCGCAGCTTCGCTTCGTTCACGGCCTGGGAAAAGACCTGGCCGACCTTGTCGTTCAGGACCTCGCTGTGCACGCTATACCCGTAGCGCTGCGAGACGACGCTCATCGGCACCTTGCCGGGCCGAAAGCCGTCGGCACGGACGGTGCGCGAGAGTCGGCGCAGACGCGATTCGACCTCGGAGGCGATCGTCGACGCCGGCAGCGTGAGGGTGATGCGCCGCTCGAGCTTGTCGAGGGTTTCAACTTGGACGGCCATGATGTCGTTGGGCTCTCGGTGAGATGTGGTGCGCGGGGTCGGACTCGAACCGACACGCCGGTGAAGGCGTCAGGACCTAAACCTGGTGCGTCTACCAATTTCGCCACCCGCGCGAGTGTTGGAAGGACAGCGGGGTCGCTTCGCGACCCCTTGCCGATTGAATTTTGGGCGACGCTCTCGGATTCGCTAGTTTACCGACTGCCGCGGCACCCTGAACCACGCCGCGTACATGGCCGGCAGCGACAACAGGGTCAGCGCGGTGGCGACGATCAGACCGCCCATGATCGCCACTGCCATCGGGCCCCAGAACACCGATCGCGAAAGCGGGATCATCGCCAGCACCGCCGCCGCCGCGGTCAGGATGATCGGCCGGAAGCGCCGCACCGCTGCCTCGACGATCGCCGTCCGCGCGTCGACGCCGAGCGCCCGGTCGTGCTCGATCTGGTCGATCAGGATCACAGAGTTGCGCATGATCATTCCCATGAGCGCGATCACGCCGAGCAGCGCGACGAAGCCGAACGGCCGGTCGAGCAGGAGCAGCGACGCCGCCACGCCGGCGATGCCGAGCGGCGCGGTCAGGAAGACGAGCATCGCCCGGCTGACGCTGTGCAGCTGCAGCATCAGCAGCGTGAACATGATGAAGAGCATCAGCGGCGCGCCGGCGGCGATCGAGCCCTGGCCCTTGCTGCTCTCCTCGACCGCACCCGCCACCTCGATGCGGTAGCCGGGCAGCATCCTGGCGCGCATCGGCGCGAACAGCGGATCGAGCTGCGCCGTCACGGTCGCGCCCTGCAGGCCCTCGACGATGTCCCCCTGAACCGTCGCCGCATAATCGCGGCCCTCGCGCCATAGCACTCCCGGCTCCCAGCCGAAGCGCGCCACCGCGATCTGCTCGAGGGGAACGCTCTTGCCGTTCGCGGTCGGCACATAGGCATTCACCATGTCCGAGATGGCGCTGCGCTCGTCGCGGGGCTGGCGCAGCACGATGTCGATCAGCTTGTCGCCGTCGCGGTACTGGCCGATGTTGCTGCCGCCGTTGATCGTGTGCGAAGCCTGGGCGATGCCTTGGCTCGTGATCCCCAAGGCGCGCGCCTTGTCCTGGTCGACGTCGAGGTGAAGCGACTTGACTGACTCATTCCAGTTGTCGTTGACGCCGCGCAGGTTGGGGTTGTTGCGCATGATCGCCTTGACCTCGTCGGCGTAGGCGCGAACGTGCGACGGTTCGGGTCCGACGACGCGAAACTGCACGGGGTAGGCGACCGGCGGTCCGTTCGGCAGCAGCTTGGCGCGCGCCCGCGCCTCCGGAAACTCGGTCGCGAGCAGCGCCGGCAGCGCGGCGCGCAGCCGCTCGCGCGATTTCATGTCGTCCGGCATGACGATCATCTGGCTCACGTTCGTTTGCGGAAAGATCTGGTCGAGGACGAGGACGAAGCGCTCGGCGCCGCTGCCGACCCAGGTCGTCACGCCGGCGACGCCGCCCAGCTTCAAGAGACGTGCCTCGACGCGCTGGGTCGTCGCTTCGTTGGCGGCGAACGAGGTCCCTTCGGGGTACCAGAGGTCGACGACGATCTCGAGCCGGCTCGAATCCGGGAAGAACTGCTGCTGCACCGCGCCCATGCCGAAGACGCCGAGGACGAGGGTCGCCAGGGTCGCGCCGATGGTCTTCCAGCGATGCTCGACGCACCAGGCGACGAGGGCGCGAAA